>JAGLNE010000053.1 GCA_023139655.1 Candidatus Parcubacteria bacterium | reverse complement strand
TCATTTTCATCCAAAATTACGGAAAAACTATTTTGACCGGTATATACGCTGCTGGACGCGTTAGATGGTATGCTCAGGCCCCAATATATATCGTCATTTACAATAATAACCGTACTGGTGGCTTTGGGGGCGATTATTTCGGCTTTATCATCACCGGTAGACAAAGAAGTACCACTAACCGGATAATTAAAATTGTCCAAATCCCATTTGATATTTCCCACCGGGATTGAACCAAAGGGATCACCATTCATGTCTGTACCGGATACATTGGCATCAATCGGACAATTGCCCGAGTTTACTACCGTAGAAGTGGCATTATCGGTTCCGGTATTGTCTCCGGGGTCCATACCACCGCCAAAATCAATAACCGCCTCTTCCACGCTAAGAGCCAGGGTTGTATCAAGCTCTACTCCCGGCGAAGTAGTGGCACTGTAATTAGTACCGTCATAAACCTGTATATAAGAGAGCCAATTATAGTTTTTCCAGGGATTAGAAGCGGAATCATCATCAGTCGGAATAGCAAAGTATTCAAGGCCAGCCGTACAGGTAATGGAAGCTGTTTGATCGGTACTGCTGGCACAATCGGTAATAACACAACTCCCCACATCAGCATGATAACAATCATTATCATCAGCCGTGCAATTAAAGCCATTGGCGGCGTTGGACATATAGATTCGCCCGACCGCGGATACTAAATCATAACAACCGTTAGCGTCCAGCACGGACAAATTAACAGTTGAAACACTTGTGTCGCCGGCCCCTCTAATGTTCAGAGTTATAGCGCTTCCGTTATTCAAAAGCAAGCCGCCCAAAACCGGAGCGACATCATTCACGGTATATGTTCCACTTCGCGAGGCCGGTGTCGCGGCTAAATTATGGCTGTCAAATATAAAAGCATAATAAGTATAGATTCCGGCTATAGCCGGAGTGGAAGTGGAAAAAGTACAAGACGCGTTTGGTGAGGTGGTGGCTGATTCAAAACAAAGTTCAACGTTGCCTACTCCGGCGCAACCGGCGCCGGCGACAGCGCTATTTTGAGTACACACGAACAGATCCATTGTGTCGGCCCCGCCGGCAGTATCGTTATCAATAACACTAGCGGTGATCGTATAGGTCTCGCCCGGATCTTTATTATTGTCAGTGGTTGTGGCGCTGGTAAAATCCGGCGGATAGTTAATAACAAACGGCGAATCGTTCAATATATTGCCTGTCCCCTGAGAAAAACCGGAACATTTTGCGATTCCAAATCCAGGAACCTTATCGCACGCAAAAGCGTACCAATCCAATACCTCAGTGCTGGTAGCGGTCATGTACGCGCAACTAGCTCCAACTCCGCTGGCAGTAGAACTGGAAACGCACCAGTCCCCTCCGTTACATGTCGGCGGCGCGTCGTTCCCGGGTGCAATACTGTTGGTCTGGCAAAACGCCAAATAATAATTATTTCCATCACCATCGTTAGCTGTAGCGGAAAAATTCACGTTAGTGCCGTAATCGGTAGGGGTGGTAGAGGCCGAACCATTATCCGACGGGCCAGCCGTAAAAGAAGGCGCGGCATTAGTGCTGCCAGCCAAAGTAAGAGGGGAATAAATATCATAGTTATCCAATACGGTACCGCCATTAGTTACCCTAAAACAATAAGTCTCTGCGTCAGTGGCGTTATTCGTAACTTCTATTATGTACTCAATTTCAGTGAAATCCTCTTCGCTTAAAGTAATATTTCCAGTGGCATTGGAAGGATCTTCCACCATATCACCGGCGACAAAATTATATCCTTCGCTGTTAGTTGTAGTAGTAGTCGTGGGGTCGCTATCATTAAAGTAAGAGCTCGTAGCCATCTCAAAATGCTCAGTAGTGGCTGTTATTGGCACGGTTTCCCAATAGCCCGGATCAGACGCGCAGCCTGCACTGGATGAGGCATATTCCAAGCGATAATTATAATTGGTGGCATCGCCGCCCCCGGTGTTGGCAATGGCCAGCCGCAACCTGGTGCTGCTGCCTTTATTCAAAGCCGCGCCCACGGTCGGGTTGCCGATATCTTCCGCTTCCAGCCAGGTAGCGCTTATTTGTGTACCGTCATCATTGCGCCAACGGTAATGAATCTGTTCTGTTACTGGCACTGGTGCCGCGAAGTTGGCCTGATAATAATCAGTCTTTAAAGTTTGGCTGCCTGAACCCTGATAAACCCGCCACAGGATCCAATTATCGGCCGCGTAGTATTCGGATAAAGAAGAATTCAAAGCACCATTTAAATTAAAATCCGTATTAGCACTAGCCGCGGCTTCGGTGTCAAGCGTAACCCAGGCATTGGTGGTCCCATAACGATAGACTTGTAAAACAACATTAGTTACCGAAGGCGCGACGCTTGACTGGCCATTCCAACTTGAGGAAGCCGCGTCCGTACTGTTTATATGTTTAGTGGCAAATAAATATATTGGATAAGCCGATGTTGAGGTGGCGTTGCCACGATTAGAATCATCGCTTAATACGTCAGCGTATCCTTTTGGATCTAGGTAATAAGTCAGATCACCGGCACCAGACGGCAAGCTGGCGTAGAGTCCTTTGGAATACCGCTTAATTTCGGTGGCGACGGTGGAAAACCTAGAATAATTATCATAACCATTCAAAGCCTTGTTGTCGGTATTATTAAATAGCCGCAACCGATAAGTTTTACCGGCAGTGGCGTTGCTGGTTTCAATTGCAAATACGAATTCGGTATAATTACCATTAGTTAAAGAGAATGAACCAGTGACGTTGGTATTCTCATGCCAGGTACCATCGGCCCAGGTATTGGTATTGGCAACGGCTTTATTTGATGTGATCGCGTTGCCATTTGACCCCGAAAACCCGGGCGAATAGCTAATCTCGGTAGCCGCGCCCACGTCGTTCCAAATACCCGCAGCGTCAGTTAAATTTTCGTATTGCAATATATATACTTTACTGGCGGCAATATCTGAACCGTTATTTTCAATTTGTATCCGGGCGTTGATTCTTTCGCCAATATTAATATTGCTCAAAGTAGTGCTGGCGGCTACTTCAGCCGTATTGGAATTTACGTCGCTGCCGTCGTCGTTTTCCAGTAAATAAGAAGTCTGTTCAAGATTGGCGGCGGCATGAGTGGTGGTGGCTACTGGGGCGGTGGCGCTGGCCTTATTGCCGGCCAGATCATAGGACCAAATATTAAAAACATATTGGGTAGAAGAAGACAAATTTGTAATAATAGTATTAGTCGCGCTGCCATAATTTTTTATTCCCAGACTACCGTCTTCAATCTGGGTCCAGGCATTATCAGATTCAGTAACACCGCTAGCGCCTATTTTGTAAAATATTTTATACTCGCTGAAATTATCTTCTACTGTAGCCGCGCCGAACTGCAAAGTGACGCTGTTGCTGGTAACATTAACGTCGCTTAAGCTGCCGGGGGCGCTTGGAGCCAGATCATCTACGTAAAAATTCGGAGTAACCGCGTTAAACTCGGACCAGGCCGAGCATTCTCCTTCATCGTCACAGGCAATGGCCTGCCATTTATAGCCAATTGTGGAGCTGGCAATAGTGGTAATCGTCGCGGTAGCGGTAAACGGCGTTACACTATAATCGCCAACCGTACTGGAGGCGACTGCCCAGATCTTACTATTACAACTGCCGTATTGAGTAGTAGAGGCGCAGGCATTAAAAATTGATTCAACTGTACTTGTAGTAAAGTCATCATTATCAACCACCAAATTTAAGTATAAAGTGATTATTTCATAGGTATCCAAATCGGTGGCTGATATTTCAAATTTAACCGTGGTTTCGTCAGTCCAGTCTTCATTTGCGATTGTCGTAGAAGCGTTGCTTTTGTATTGCTCCAAAGAACCGGACGAGTCAGGGGCCGCGTTATAAGCGGTAAAAGCAAAAGAAATGTTTTCATCATTCGCTTCCAAGGCTCCGGCAGCGGTAACTATTTCGGTCCAAGCCTGATTACCAACGCTATAGAAAGCATCATTGCCCCCGTCCCAGAATGCGGCGGCATAATCAATATCATCGTTTTGGTAAAGCGCGACAAACTCATTTTCTCCCGGGTCATCATAGAACCGCACCCTGGTCCAGAGATTGCTGCCGGCGCCAGGAACACTAGAGGTAGCACTAAGCGAATTGCCGCTAGTGTCAATGACGCTATATATTGGCACGGAAGGATCAGTATTATAATTCAGAGCAACTACGCCTTTGCCGCTTTTGTAAAAATTAATCGCTAATGGTTTTTGCGAATAATTGGTTTCGGAATACAAGTCACCGCTGGAAACATTATCACCGTTAGTGGTGGTTGCCCAGCTAATTACCGGGCTAGACACATCCAGCTGATAAACGTTCAGTTCCCCGCTGGTATCACGACCAACGTAATACGCGATACCGGTGTTGCCCGGATCAGCCGCGAATTCACCGTGTACGAAATCACTGCTCCAGTCATCCGGCGCAGTCGCTGGACTGGCCACGGCTCCGCCGTAATTAATTGAACTATCCCCGCAGCTAAAATATTTAGCATAAGTATAATCATTACTCACGCTGCCGGAATAATTGATCGCGCCCCGCGTATTATCGCTCAAGTCAAAAAAGGCTTCACCCACATAGTTATTAGTATCATCTTCCTGGGTCGCGTGCCCGGTCCAGGTAGTCCAAGAATTTGAGTACGTTGAACCGCCGTAATAATACGAGCTGCCAACATCAACGTCGTCGTCAAAAGTCATTAAAAGATAATTATCCGTATTTGGCCGCCGAACCAGCTCACAGCCGTTTAAAACAGCCCCAGGATCCGGCCCCGGCCCTTCGCTACTCCAGCCATCTACAGAATTCCAGGAAAAAATCAAAGTGCCGTCAGAGGTATTATTATTCCTAACCGCGACAAATTCATTGCCGGACAAAGCCGCCAGACAACCGGTTATTAATTCCGCGTTAACGGCGCTGGTGGAAGTAGCTCCCAGCTTCGTGGAGCCGACAAAATCATCGGCCGCGAACCGATAAACCGTACCCCACCACTCTTGTTCCAAGCCGGTTGTGCTTGAGGCTTTGGCTAAAATACCGATTTTACCGCCATCATCCGAACGTGCGGTTCTAATATGGCGGATAGCAAAATCGGCATTACTGCCCAGATTCGGACCGGCCTGCTCCCCCGTCCAGCTGCTACCGCTCCAAATATTATAATATAGCGTACGCGTACCTTTGGTATAGAAAGTTACTCCCGGGGAAGAGGAGGAAATAATTGTTGTAACATTAATAAAAGTTGAACTGGCTTTATGTCCCACTATGTCATAAGCCCAAATATTAAAATAATAGGTAGTATTTGGATTAAGCCCACTAATAATAGTATCAGCTGCGCCATCATAATCAAAAAAGTTTAAATTAGGATCAGTCGAAGAACCGTGCAAATTGTCAGCCTCGCTTACAGGCGAAGAAGTAGAATAATATATTTTATATTCAACAAAATTATCTTCATCAGTCGGCGCGCCAAAATCCAGAGTTATGGTATTTGAGGTTTTAGAGCTTTCGCTTAATTGTCCGGGTGGGGACGGATCGCTTGTGTCAACTTTAAAATTAGGAGTAACAACGTTAAATTGATCCCAGGCACTGCAGTCATTGTCATCGTCACAGGCCATTGCCTGCCATTTATAACCGCTTGAGTAATCGGGATTGTCCGGAATTGTTATAACCAATGTAGTCTCATAGAACGAAGTAACTTGCGTGGCACTGCCAATACTCAAAAAATTATTTACGTTACTTTGGTTATTAAGCTGAGTTTTTACCCAGGCGGCGCTACGGGCAGTATTGGAAATCCGGACTTCATCAAGCATGCCATTATAATAATTTGAGCCGATTCTCGCGATATCAAAATTATCAACCGAAAAAGCCGTATCCGTAACAACCGTCATATAGTGCCAGCCGGTATCAATCGTGGTGGTCGCCACGTTATCAATATAGATCGTGGGGTTAACAAAGCCGGTGGTGGTAGCTACTCCGCTTACGATTGAAATAGTATAAGTACCGCCGTCCAGGTCAATAATATCTTCGCTCAGGCTATCGGCCTTCATCCAAAACGAAACTGTATTTATACTGCTGCCGGTATTGCCAATATCCACATAATCATTAATTCCGTCAAATTCCTGGCCGCGATAAATTTGTCCCGGCATTTCGTTATTGCCGTATTGATCGCCATCATTGCCGCCGGCTGTGGAATCAAGGTGAGCGTTTGCCTCACTACTCTCGTCCACTACCGACTCACTTAAATGCCACACTCCCGCGTAAGTGCTGCTCCACGCTCCGGTCGTAGTTGCCTGGTCCGTTGAAGCAGCTGAATTGCCGTAATACATATAAAGAACCGTATCTGTAGTCGAAGATATATCGGTTTTTATCCAAGCCGTTAATTCGCCGGTACTGGGATTAAAATATTCCCGTTCATAATTGAGCGTGGTAGTGCCGCCGGAGTCGGTAAAAACAATGTCATAACCGTCAAAGCGGGCATACGAAGCCAAATCAGAATCGGTCGTGGTCGCCAAAATCGGAAAATCAGAGCTGGTAGTAGCAACTTGCGCGGCGTTAATAGTAATTTGCTTCCGATAAAACCAATCTTTATTATACCAATCAGCCGGTAATTCTGACGAGCTGGTGGAAACCGCCCAGATATTAGAAGAACAGGCACCAAAAGCCGTCCCGGAAGCGCAAGTATCGCTAGGCACCGAAGTGGCAGTAGCATATGTCCCGGTAGCGCTTATCAACTCGTAATAAAATGTTATTAAGTCGGCTGAATCCTGATCATGCGCCAGAGCCCGCAGAATAACGCTGTTCTCGTCAATCCAGGTATTGTTTGCAATATTAGTTGCCCCGTCGCTTAGGTATTGATTAGACGCCGAAATATTGGTAGGTATGGCATTGGTCTTGATGCTAAATTCAACGGTCGCGCTGGCTTTGTTACCATAACTATCATAGGCGAAGATATTAAAAACATACCAGGTGTTGGGGCTGAGCCCGATAATGGTGGTGGTGGTCGCTCCGGAGTAGTTGGCCGAGTTTAGACTGGAATCGTCGGCTTGATTCCATTCACTGTCATTTTCGCTTACTCCGGATGTACCTTCTTTATAGAATATCTTATACTCTTCAAAATTAGTATCCACGCTAGATGAACCAAAGGCCAGAGTTGCGGAATTATAACTTTTGGTGCTGGTGGCCAGCGGCCCCGGTGCTGTTGGATCCACATTATCAATGTAAAAAGATTTGGTATGGGTAGCTACCTGGTCAAGCCCGCCATCATTGACCACCAAACCCAGGCAATAATATCCATCTGCCGCTGGCAAATCTGTTTTGGTCTGCCAGTCAAAAAACACATAATTAAAACCAGGTGAGGTCACTATCCAGGCGCTGGTAGTACCTACCTGATAAGGATAATTATTGTCCGCGTCCGGATCGCCGTAAGTAGCGGTAATACTTAAGTCTGTTTCGTCAATCGTGGGGTCGGATAAGGTGGCAAAACCACAGCCCTGTCCCGCTTCATAAAATACTTTGGCCCGCAAAGTATCGTCATTGTCCGGATCATCAACCAAAATAGCAATATCCACAATGCCGGAACCGTCAATTTTTTGCTCTGTCGTATTATCAATAAAACCGGTTGGAGGATTAAAGGCAGAGGTAGTGGTGCCGATCACTTCTATGGTGGCGCTGGCTTTATTGCCGGCCAGGTCATAAGCGAAGATATTAAAAACATAAGTGGTGTTGGCCGAAAGATCAGTAACCAGCGTGGTGGTAGCGCCATCATAATCCTGGTGATCAAAGATACTATGATCAAACTCAGTATCGCTCTCGGTAACGCCCGCGGTGCCGACTTTATAGAAAATTTTATATTCACTAAAATTAATTTCTGTCGTGGAAGCGCCGAGATCCAAGGTTATAGTCGTCGGGGTTGAAGTTGAAAAAATCAAATCGCCGGGTGATGACGGCGGGGTGGTATCAATTTTAAAATTAGGGTCAACCGCGTTAAAAACCGTCCAGTCGGAACAAACACCGCTGTCATCACAGGCCAGCACCTGCCACTTATAACCAGGTGAGCTTTCCAGTATTGAAGTTATGCTGCTGGTACCAATAAATGGGGTGCTGCGATAATCCCCGGGACTGGAAGAGGCGGCCCATATTTTACCGGGGCAAGCGGTATAGGCCGTACCGGATAAACAAGCTCCACTGGGCACGGTCGTAGCGGTCGTAAAAGACCCGGTACTGGATGCCAGCTCAAAATACAGGGTAATAACTTCACTTATATTCGGGTCGGTCACGGCCGCGGTCAACTTAACATCGCTTTCATTAATCCAGCTCAAATTAGAAATTACGCTTATGCCGTCATCCAGGTATTGCCCCAAAGAACCGGGATTATTGGGCTCAGTATTTGCCGACGCGGTAGTTAATTTGGCAAACGAATTTGACAAATAATCGTCAAGCGGTAAACCGTCGCCAAAAACCATACGAAAGCAATAGTTGCTTGACGAAGAAGCGCTTTGATTATATATCGCCCAATCCCACTCACCAAACTCTCCGTCCGATAATCCACGGGGAATATTTGCGGAAGGATTTTCTTCTTCATAGGATTCTGCCACGGTTGAACTGGCCAATTTATTACTGCTCAAGGTAGCGCCGTCAACCGGATCCGGATTGTTGTAGCCGATCCAGGGCTGACCCCCGGCCACGCTGCCGACATCGTCCCAGTCGCTAATAACCGTGCAATCAGTGCCGGTAGCGTACTGCAATTTAAAATTCTGGGTGGAAGTAGCCACACTTTCAATCAGCTCTCCAATATTCATACGCAATCGTAATATATCACCGATATTCACATTGCTAATCGCAATCTTTTCGTCCGCTTTAGGCACGCTCGGATCAATACTGTCTACATTTTCATACCAGCGCCAAGCATGCTGAGTCAACAGTGGGTTTGGTGCCTGCCATTGATAGGTATAAAGCCAAATCGCGTTCATCTTGGCACCGGTCGTGGCATCGGTGCCGTTCACGTTAGAATAACAGGCATTATACTCCTCTGCGTCAACAGTATCCATGGAAGGAGTAACGTCTTTAAAAAATTCAGCAAAGCTATTAAAACCGTCGCTATGATGATAAAAAGCATTAACACAACTTGGGCTGCCGGTCGAGATGTTCGCGTCCATTGTAAACCAGGCCGCCGGTACATCGCCATCGCTGTCGCTGATCAAATAGCTGGTCTGGAGGGCCCCGGCGCGCACTGTTTCCGTCCCTCTTAATTCGGGAAAAACTGACGGGGCAATAGCCAGGCTAACATCCTGCGTGTTGCCGTCCACGTCTCCTTGGCCGCCATATAAATTTAGTGAGGCTAAATATCCGCTGGATTCATCAGTATAGGTATAAGTGATCATCAACTCGGCCGTGACTCCACCCATATTAACCGAGCTATTGGTCGTATACAAAACAATTGCCTTGGGGGTCGCGCTGTTAGCTGTTTCCAGCTCACTATAGTCCGAGCTTGGGACAACATGAATAATATTAAAAGCCGGTTTAATAACCAAGTCGCCCGCGTCCAGGTTATAGGCATAATTGCCAGACTGGACATTATTGCCCACCTTAGTGGAAATGGTTTGAGTGTAGGCGCCGCTATTATAATTATTACTTATCACCCTAAACCAGGCCTTTTTAACATCCACTATCCCGGACCCGCCGCCGTTTTCCGGAAAATATACATTAACCGTGCCACTGGCTGTTGCCGTATCCTGGCCATTGGTCATTACGCCGATCGGGAAAGACACGGTTCTGGTCTTGGTAGTAGCTGATTTAGCCGCGATATAAGTTTCTGCTACTTCCCCGCCCATAAGATAATAAGTCGGCACGCCGGGCGAATCAGCGTAATATTCCAGGGTTTGCGCTGTGTTGGCCGCGAACCCGGAAACATTAGCAAATACCAGCCGCGGCAGACTGCTCTGATCCCCGCTATTGCTGGCTTCATGGATAAAAGTATCACTGTCAATATTCGTACCTTCTATATTAACATTCAGGCTAATGTCGTTAGCACCGTTGCCGTCATTAACCGCATAAGTCTGGAACCAAGATGAAAGCCGGGTAGAGACTTCCGGAATTTCCATATTATAACTAAATAGCGGACAGTCCGTATCCTTTATGCAGCCATCACTCTGGCTTGACAAGCGGGTGCCGCTGTCACCACCACTCGTAGATTCCAAAGGATAAATTACCGTGTTGGTAATATTTGTGGAATTATCATCATCAAAAGAATAAGTTACGATTAACATCGCCTTGGCATTAGCAATCGAAGTAGTGGCCGCTCCGGTTTCAAGCCGATAACCGACCTGAGCTTCCATATTAGCCCCGTCGCCGACATAAGCAGCCAGCTGCGCTTCGTCAGTAACATCCAGAAGCAGTCTTACCTGATTGCTTTCACTCTCATTATAAGCTAAGACCGTATTATCGTCTTTGAGGATCCGGCCGGTACCAGAAAAAGCATCGGCCATACATGGCTCTAAGCAAGTATCAAAAGCCAGATTATAACCGACGTAATTACTTGAATTGCTATGATAGGCTTCAAATTGCGCTTCAAATAAAATATAGGCGTTCCTGATCCCGACATCAGTTTCCGCTAATCTGTAATTAAAACTGGAAAAAGTATAATTAGTATCCGTGTTCTCACCGGTCGTACCATTGCCGGTACTATTGCCGGCTGGGAATATAACGCTCCTTGCCCGGGCATGAGGGGCGGCCTTAGTATCAGCCGTGATTTCCGCAGCGCTGGTTTTACTGCCGCTTAAGTCATAGGCCCAAATATTAATTACGTACTTAGTGTCCGGGGACAAGCCGGTAATTATGGTAGAAGTCGCGCCATCATAGTCTATAGAATCCAAATTAGAGTCATTATGCTCAATGTCAGTTACATCTACTTCAGCAAAACCGGCCTTATAGAATATTTTATAGTCCGCGAAATTTGCTTCAATTGTTGATGATCCAAATTTTACGGTAATGCTACTGGCGGTAGTGGTTGCCAAAGTTAAATTGCCCGGAGCGTCCGGGGGCACGGTATCCACTTTAAAATTCGGTATAGTAGAATTAAAATCGTCCCAATTAGTGCATAAGCTCATGTTGGTGCAGGCCAGAACCTGCCATTTATAACCGGTCCCGGGTGTTGACCCCCGGTCCGGAATAGAGGCAATATTAATTACCATCTCGGTCAGCTTGGTGTTGATATTCTCCTCATTGGCAAAAGAAAGAAAATCGCTTACGCTGCTTTGATTGTTATACTCAGTTTCAATCCATCCGGTGCTGCGAGCGGTATTGGAAAGACGTATTTCATCCAAAATGCCGTCCCATTCCTCATTATTATTATTAGGCACTCTGTGCGACCCGATTCTAAAATCATCAGTGTTGGCGGTTGTTTCTTCCGTGCCGCTCGCGACTATATTTCCGTCCAGATATAATATTTTGTCTGCCCCAACCCCTGTGCCAATAGTCACGGCCGCGTAATGCCATTGGTTTAAATTTATACTTCCTCCGGCCAAGACAGAGCCGCCGATACTTGATTCCAGTTGATCGGTGCTGGCGACCCGATATAACCAACTTTGGCCAGAGCCGCCTAAATGCTGCAAAATATATTGCCGCGCCGGATTTTCCGCTTCCAGATACACCCAAGCACTGCCGGTCCAACCGGTAGTTGAATTAACGGTAATTGACGCGTCCGTATCAATATAATCATTCTCACCGTCAAAATCATCAGCTCCGTCAAACTGTCCGATAGCGTCCTGATCCACTCCCCCGACCGTACTGGCGTCATTACTATACTGGGTAGAGTCATAATGGGTGCCGCTGGTTTCATCCAAATGCTGGACCATAATATAATTATCATCCCATACGCCGGTGGTAGTGGACATGTCCGCGCTTACACCGGAATTGCCATAATATAAATAAAGAATTTTATTGATAGTAGAAGAAACATCGGCTTTGATCCACAGGACTGTTTCACCGGTACTTGAATCATAATATTCCCGCTCATAATCAAGCGCCGTAACCGCGTCCGAGTCGGTGATCACTATGTCCGCGCCGGTACTTGAACCCATATGCCCGCCTGAAGCCATATGGGCTAAATTACTATCCGTGGTAGTAGCCAATACAATAAAACCGGTGGTGGTGGTAGCCACTTGCGAGGCGTTAATGGTTATTTTCTTGCGGTATTCCCAATCACCGTCATACCAGCTGGTGGTGCTGGCGGAAGCGATCCATATCCTATTGGTACAACCGCCATAAGTCGTACCAACAGAACAAGGGCTAGCCGGCGCGCTGGTGGCAGTCGTAAAAGTGCCATTCTCATCCAAGAGCTCAAAATAAAAATCAAAATTAGTCGTACTGGCATTGCTATCACTTGCTGAAGCGGAAAAATTAACTTCCTCTTCATCGGTCCAGCCGCCGTTGCTAATAGCGGTAAAAATATCACTCTTATATTGTTCATTGGCAACAACCGAAATAGACTCAGTGGTGGTAATCGTAATCTCAGTAGAGCTGGCTATTCTGCCATATTCGTCATACACCCAGATATTAAATACGTACGCGGTTGAGGGCTGCAAGCCCAGTATAACAGTGGTATCGGCGCTATTATAATCAATATGCTCCAGATTTGAATCATTATGCTCAGTGTCATCTTCAGACACGCTTGATGTCCCCTGTTTATAAAATATTTTGTATTCACTAAAATTAGCTTCCGTAGTCGAGGTGCCAAAACCGAGCGTAATAGTCGTGCCGGTTTTTTGTTCTTCGGTTAAGGGTCCGGGCGCGGTCGGAGTGGCTGTGTCAATGCCGAAATTAGGCGTCTCGGTATTAAAAAACCGCCAGCCGGGAGTATAACCATCCTCGTCAAAAGCGTTAACCTGCCATTTATACGTAGTATCAGAGAGGGTAATAATATCAACCGTAGCGGAGGCGATAGCACCGGTAGTGCTGGCCGAGACTGTCCAAATCTTGCTGGCGCAACTGCCAAAAGCGATACCTGAAGAACAGGCACTCCCCGGCTCGGAAGTAGCCGTAGAAAAAGTGCCAGCATCGGTCAGCAGTTGAAAATAAAAATACGCGCTTGCCGAACCCCGACCGCTATTGATGGAGGCTTTTAGTTTTACAGCTGAATCCTCCGACCAATCACCGTTAACAATTGAAGTGCCGTCGCTTTCAGTCTGGTCATCGGCGGTTAATTCTATCGGGGATTTTATTTTCGCGCTAAACACAGTCAGGCTGACCTCGTCGGCGATCTGTGAATTGCTGATGATCTCGGTGGCGTCCAGATCAATACTGTGCCCGCTGGAAGGAATAGAAATCTTGGTTATAATATTATTCAGGCTTTCATCTGTTGCATCATGGGTGGTCTGGCTGACTATAGGCGACTGGACCCAGCTCCAGCTACTTGGCGTAGTTACGCCATTAACCTGCAAACGGTTATTGGTGCCGGCTGACGCTGACGCCGCATCATCAATAAATGAGGCAAAAATCAACTGGTCACCGGTAGCTGTCGGCTGATAATTACCGCCATTGTTCAGATTACCGACTTCGGTCCAGGTCGGCGTCGCGGACAAGGCTGTATTGATATTGGCGTAATAAGTCTTATGGTTTTCAAAAGCGTCTAAATTAAGGGCAAAGATGCGACTTTTAACATGATCATTTTCCAATCCTGAAGATGAATCGTCTCTAGTACGGATGCTAAACTGGGTGCTGACAGCCACGTTGTCAAAAGGAAGATAAAGCACATAAGTCAACAACTCAGCCGTACTTTCCCCTTCCATACTATAACCCATATAAGAAGCCGAGCCGTTATAAATTTCTCCTTGGTAATTTTTACCACTACTGTCTATCTGGACTTCCTCCATGCCCATGATCAGCCAGTCTTTAGTGCCGTCAGCCTCGCTTAGAGTAATATTGGCCCGGGCTGTCATGCTATTAGTATGCTCGACTTGCGTGGTATTGGAAGCGTATTCCCAGTCAGTGGTTTCCAAATCACTTAAATTGATCGCTAGAATTTGCGCGTTTAAGGCATAAGAAGCGCCGGAATTAGTGCGGTAGCGCAAAGTAATATCATTTGGTGTAGCCGGCTGATCATAAACATCAAACCAGGAGATCGGAAAAGCGTCATAATTGTCACCCGGACCTTCCACCAGGCCAACATATTGAACGGAAGTACCGTAAACGATCTCAAAATCAGTATTAACGCCAGTAGCACTACCGGCAAATCCGCTTGTTACATAAATTAAATATTTATCCCCGCCGCTAAATTCGCTGGAAGAGGCTACTACCGCGGTAGTCCAGCTAACAGTATCAGTCGTGCCGCTATCAACCCCAATGCTCTCCTCCAGCACCACTCCCATGTCCGCATCTGAGGCGATCTGCCATTGCCTGGCCTCTTCAAAAACCACCCGTCCCGCCTGCCCTGAGCGAGCGTCAGCGAGTCGAAGGGGACCTAAAAGATAAAATTCCGGCGACACATTAGGCGCGTCAAAGGTATAGCGCAAATGATAGGTTTTTCCTTTTTGCCAGTCCACTTCCCAGATTATTTCATTCGTATCTCCCACTTCTTCTACCCGCGCTCCCTGGCTGTACATTATTTTAAAAGAAACCGGGGTAAATTCCTTAAACTCACCCTGAAAATCCATATTGGATCTAATAATAAAATCCATGCCATAGCCGGCCCAGGGATAGATCCGGGTCGGGCCCACGCGCTCGATCTCAAAAGGCAGCTCATCTCTTACTTCAAAACTGTCAACAATTTCCCTGACGCCATTAGCGGTCTGGGCGGTTAAAGTCATTTGATATATCCCGGGCGTTGCGACCTTGTAATAAGCGTAATAATCCGGCGAATCAATTACATTGTTGGGGCCGCATTCCGGATTTTCCTGAATGCCGCCGTTAAAGGTAGAGAGGTAAGTTATATGTCCGCTGGGGTCTTTGATTCCCAGATTCAGATACTCAACCTGGCAAAGCGTATTACCATTATCGTCAAGCACAGCCATCTGCAAATAAGCGGTTTCGTAGGGTAAATAAATTGATTTATTGGTATTAACAGCCAATACACCCCAGGTAAAATCCTGGCTAAAAGCGTATCGCTCGCTGCCATCTTGAACAAAGACCAAAATCGTGTTTTTCCCGGGCCTTATCTGGCGCGGTAACTTATCGAATTTAATTTCAAATTCACCGTTTTCTAAATAGTCTATTTGCGGCTCAAAGGTCTCGCCGCTGGCAAGCCGGGCCGTTATACCTAGAAATTGATACTCATCCCTAAAGGACTGGGCGATATTGGTTAATATTTTCTTTAAAAAATTCTCTTTTTTACTAATGCGAAAATTAAAAGCCGGCATTTCGCCGGACTTAAATTCGAGCTTATTGGACATTAATTTAAGCTCGTATTTTTCATTGTCTTTATCATCTTCTGCCACCTCCGATCCTTCACTTTCGGGATCAAAAAAATCCCCCTCTTCTTCGCTTATGTACTCTGTTTCCATCGTCGGATCGTTATAATCCACTTCCAGCCAGATCGCGTCCAGGAAAATTTCCAGCGCCCGGTCCTCCGTGTCACTTACCAGATCATCATTTAAATAACTAATTCTTACTTTCAAGTCATCCAGGTCTTCCCAGCTGATATTTTCAGAAAGGTTATAAAGTAAATAGCCGCCATTTAGCTGGTTAGATATTCTCTTGTCCAAACTAAGCTCTTCCAAGGTATGCCATTCACCATTTACTCTATATTCAAGCAAAAGATAATCATTAACATATTCACTAAAAGCCGCTAAGGACAGGCGTAAATTTATCTGCGCCAGGCTGTTTTCTTCGTATCCAAGCGGTACGCTAAAGTCGGAGAATACTATATTTTGATTAAGCAAAGTATATTGAATGTTTGACTCTTCTTCCAAGACACTACTCTCATCCTGGGCTTGGGCGAGCTTAAAATTGAATAGATCCAATTGTTTAGCCGTGCTAATTAGGCTGCCCAGGCCTTGGCGCAATTTATCAAATAGAGATAATTCATCGCTTTCAGCGGCTGGCTCGCTTGTCGGCTCCTCGGCCCTTTCTTCTTCCTCAGACGTTATAAATAACGTCTCTACGTCTTCTTCAATTGTTTCTTCAGCTGGTTCATCGGGAAACGTTTCTTCGGTCTTCTCTTCTTCATTTATTAATTCTTCATTTTTAATTTTTAATTCACCTTCCTCAACCGACTCCTCGGGCACATCCACGCTCGGCTCTTCTGGCACATCCACTGTACCCCCGCCTTCTGTACCCAAGACTTCTATATCATCCCAATCATCACTACTGCTCTCGTCACTAACAGGCGGCTTTGCCAAGTACTGGGCAAGCGAGCTGGAGGACATTATATAAGCGGCATTATCAATAGTAAATTCATCATACTCGGCATCAGCTGACAAATCTTGATAAAACGATTTGTCAACATTCCCCCAGACCAGTCCGTTGTCAATCTGCTCAACCGCGAAAGAGCCGGGAAAGATATTGACGCGGTTGTTAAAAGCTTTTACAAAATAAAAACGGCCGCCGGAATACCCGAACATGGCCGTTAAGACAATAAATAATATTGCCAAACGTATTACTTTATTTTTGTATAAACTTTTAATCTTCTTTAGCATGGGGAAGCCAAAAAATTATTACCTTAATAAATAAAGGTTTTTTTATCTAATGTTGGCTACAAAAAGCCAAAAATCCACTAACAAATATTAGTGTGGATAAATACAGTTTATTGACTATATTATAACATTTTCAACCGGCATATTTCAAGTAAAATAATCAATACAAAATAGTAGTCTAAAAAACGCTATACATCTTTTTCAATGTGTAGTATATGCTATAATAAAAAATAGCTATTTAAATAGCTATTTAAATAGGCACATAATTTATGCGAAGAAATCTAAAAGATAAAAATACACGTAAGCTTTTTGGCCGCGGCGGCTCAACCGCCCTTACCATCCCCAGAGAAATTCTAACAAAATTGAAATGGCGCAAAGGACAAAAAGTTATCGTCAAACAGCGCGGTAAAAAAATTATAATCAGTGACTGGGAAAAATAATGCTAAAAAATAAAAATT
>JAGLNE010000052.1 GCA_023139655.1 Candidatus Parcubacteria bacterium | reverse complement strand
AAAATAATTAATATTAGCTAATGCGTATACTTGTCAAATAAGCAAACGCGTAAATTCTATGTACGCTCCAAACTATTAACCATCATCTCAAATATATTTTGGTAGCTGATTGTTTGCTGTAAGCCCAGATTGTAGGTTACGGTATATAATTTTTCTTCATTTGGATAAACCAAATAAATTATCATCGCATCCTGGCTTTTTATGCCGGTCCAACCTTGCTTATACAGCTTTTGATCTGGATTAATTGTCGGCACATTAAATTCTTTTTTATACCAATCTTCAAGAGACAGGCCATCGGTCTTTAAGGACACTATTATTTGAAAAAATTGGTTATTATCCAACTTAAGCATTATTGACTCATCACCGCCCACGCGCTCAACTGACCAGGCGTCCGGATAATACAAGGAATAACGGTAAGTCGCGTTAGTGTACTTCTTTATCTTTGGGTTGGTTACAATTTCTCCCACTCCACCCGGATTATAAAGGTTTAATAATTCCGATTTGTCGTCATAGCCGTCATCATCCGAGTCGATTTTTTGCAAATCAGTACCCAAGAGAATTTCTTCCAGATCACTCAATCCATCCTGGTCGCTGTCACTGGAATAACTAATAACCGCCGGAACAGGCTCAACTTCAATCACGGTTGAAGTAGCCTCCAAAGTATTAGTGCTAGTGGCCATATTTACCCGCTTAATATCTGTTTCCTCTACTGCTTCTTCTTGTTCTAAGCCATTAAGTGGAGGAGATTCTACGATTGGCTCTGGTTCAAGAATTTTATCGTCTTTAAGCAAAACATTTTCTGTTTTCTCGATTTGGCTTGTAGCTGGGATATCCACTTTGGAATTATAATTTGTTAAATAATAATAAGCCGCGGCAAATATCGCAATTAATAGGATTCCTCCGCAAACTAAAATTAAAAGGCCAACCCGCTTAGTTTTGTCTTTACCGGGAGTGGTTGAACTTAAAAAACTTTTCGGCATCGCATGGATTACTGTCGTGTCTTTCTTTTTTAATCCGCCATCGGCTAGAGCGCCGGGAATATTTATCTCAGCCAATATTTTATCTTTTTCATTTGCCATATTTAAGAATATAAAATTATTATATTTTTTTATATTTTTTTACGAAAATTTTTTATTTTATTTTGTTTTACACGGTCTTAGCGCTGATTTAACGCGGATAACTACGCGGATATAACGCGGATTCTTCTACAGCCTAACCTACCCCGTGAAACAAAAAAACACACATTCGTATGTGCCGCATTCGCATTTGCGGCTTTTCCCGCTAGGGAAAATAACGTTAATTTATTTCATAAAGCTTGCCTGACCCGTTCGGGTTATATCCGTCCCGCACTTCAGCGCCGTCCAAAAACCCGTCTCCATCCGTGTCTTCGTTAGTCGGATCGGTTTTATAGACATAAACTTCTTCCCGGTCAAACAAACCATCATTATCGGTGTCTACGCTATTTATATCTGTACCGAGCGTTATTTCTTCTTGGTCACTTAAACCGTCATTATCGGTGTCCAAAGGCGGCATAGACGTGGGACTGCTTGGCGGCATTTGAACAGGCTCAGTCTCCTCTGACGGCTCTATAATGTCTTTTGGCTGTGGTTCAACGGTTTTCGGTTCAATAATATTACCTTGCGTATTTTCATCTTCAGGAGCGTTTATTGCTTTAGCATCTTCCTCACCGATTAAATTCATTACATACTTGTAGCCATACACTCCGCCTACGCCAATCGCGCCCAAGACAACGATCAAAACAAGCGAAATTATTATCTTTCTAAACTTATTACCGCTTGGCTCTTCTACGCTTAGATCTTCTCTGGGAGTAAGGTTAGCCTTTGGCTGAAACGCGGCTGGCTTTATTGGTTCAGCTTCACCCGCCTCAGTATCGGAAAAAATATCTTCCACTCCCGCATTTAGCTTGGATTCGGCAGGCGCTGGCGGACTTTTTGGGACCGCGGGTGTAGGCAAATCACTAGCCGGAACAGGCACTACGTTGTCCCCCGAAGGCTTTTCTTTATCAACAGAAGCCGGTGGTGGAGCCGCAGGAGTTGTATTATCCCCTCCTTCGCTCGTGTTATCGCTTGTTTTATTGTCTGCATCATCAAACATATTAATGTATTTATTTATAAATTATAAAAAAATTAATTCGGCACAGCATTCTCTTCATTTGAATCCGGGCTCTCATTACCATAGTTATCCGAGGAACGAACTACGAAATAATAGGTTGTGCCACTGGTCAAGCCGGAAATTATTACGCTTGTGTCACTGCCGATATTCTGCGACCAGCCATAAGGAGCACCGCTACTTATGCCGTACGAAACAATATAGCTATCCGCGTCCGGGATCGGGCTCCAGCTAAGCGTAAGCTCCGAATTGCCGACAGTAATAGGAAGAAGTATCGGTGTGGGCGGTGCGAGAGTATCAGCGACATCAACCAACACTTCACCAAAATGACCGCTCTCAACCCCGGATTGGTAAAAGCTAGTTAAACTAAAATAATAGGTTTGGTTATTATTCAGAGACGTTACCGCGCAAGCGAAATTATTCGCGCCCGCGCAGGGGCCAACATTCTCGTGGTTGTCACTGCCATCATTATATATAGTAACGAAATCACTATAATTGCCAGGCGAGCTCCCCCAATACAAACGATAACCGATAATCAAAGGGTCAATGGTAATGTGCGGCCAACTAACATCTACTGTCCTGCCGATACCGGTATTAGACACGTTTAATGTCGTGGTTCCGACTGGGCTAGAAGCGCGGGGGAAGAAAGCCTCTTTCAAAATTTCTCCTTCTTGACTGCGTATTATTTGTTCATTGCCACTTACCAGTGACGGCAAATCGTCATAAGAACCAAATTGTCCTTCGTCCCGACAATAATAAAGCTCAAAATGCGTATCATAACAACTACCAGCACCGATAGTGCAATTACCACTATTATCGATCCAAGGGCTCCAGGTTCCGGCAACAACCGGTGGCCATGGGTTAGAGCATAAAAATACATAAACCCGGGCCGCGCCAACAACGCCGTCGCCAACGGTTGAATATGTTGAATCAGTAAGATTAATCTCTGCCCGGATATAGGTATTGGCGTCACTGGCTCCACTATCAGCCTCTACCAGTTGCCGACGTTCACCAGCCGGCCAGCCGGTTTCATTGGTAATATCAGCCACCGCAGGAAGATCCGAGCTCCATACCCAGTCCCAAGCATAGCCGGGAACCGGCGTTAAAACCTGATTATTCTGGCTGCGCGCCTGAGCAACAAATACTTTGTCTTTGTCCGCCCTGGTGTCAAAACTAGGGTCAGTCGGCACATTATCCGTTTCATTAGCATTTTCGGTAGTGGTTTGAAATAAATAACTTGACGGACGAACCAGTACTTGGCCGATCTCGCATACCCCTTGTCCCGGACCTTGGTCGTCCATGGTAGTAAAAGTCCAGACATAAGCATTAATATAATCAATACCATTAAAAATATTATTGCCAGTGGAAGGACTCTGCCACGGATTATCAGACGAATTAAGCCCGATCCCCCATTGATTAAGCACTCCGCTTGAGCTGTCCAAACTACTGTCACCCTTAACAATTACATAATACCGCCGATTACCGTCCAATAAGCGATTAGAGCGAAACTCCATTACTCCATTGCCGACAGGATCATTATAGCCGGTAGCACCGCCGGTAATAGCGCAATAATTCATATTTGTCTGCGGATTAACATAAGCATAGGCCGTATCATTGAGCCATATTTTAGCGATTAAATTTTTAAATCCTAACCACGCGTTATTAATATATCTAATTACTATATTTTGACTAATTGGTTCAAAGTCAGCGGCCGCTAAAAATTGGGTGCCAACCGGACATGGCTCGTCATATTCACCTACTACCAAGACATTACCGGTAAGGCTTCCCGTATCAATAGGTTGGCTAAAATTAGCAATTACAGCCGCATTGCGGCAAACCAGGTCGTCATCATCCGCCGGCATAGTGCTAACTATATCTGGACGGGCGCGACAACACGAATCCTGGCCACAACCGGCACTAATAGCCGGCAAGCCACAATCCGTATCAATTGAACAACCACAACAAAGCCCGCGCGCCGTGCCGGAACAAGGCGACAAATCTGGTTCACATACCAGCTGAGGGTTAATAAGGTTGCAATTGTCACCCGCACCCGGCGTACAGCAACAGCGGCAAGTACTGTCATAAGCGCTACAACCGGCAGCGGAACAACCACTAATACCCAAGCACGAGTAGCCGCTACTACAAGGCAAAGAGCAGTTGCCAAGAGTCGGGTTATAACACGATTCTCCGCCATTATTCCCATACGTCGCCGCGCAATCACTGCTACAGGTATTTACAGAACTATAAGTACCGGTAGTAATCGGGGTCGTACTGGCGCAAAGCCAAGGCTGAACCGTATCGCAATTAAAATAAGCGCAAACCCCGTTCGCAAGCAAATTGCCATCTCCGCCGCGGCACTGGTCCCCGGCCATCGCGTCCAGACAGCAAACATTGCTATGCGCTTGGCAATCAGCCGTACCAAGTCCGGCGCAATCCCGGCAAACTCCGTTAGGAACGCTTAAATCGCAAAACTTACCGCTATGCCCTTCACAATTACAGGCCGCGTCCGGATCCGGCGTGTTGGCACAGCCCGAGCAATAGCCATAAGTATCAGTATCGGTTATCCGATCATCACCGCATTCCCCTTCGCAGGTAAGGGGCCAACAACAGTCACGCGCGTCTTGACCGATCTCGCAGCAACATTCACAAGTGCCATTGTCAATTTCTATACATTCGTTAGCCGCGTTGCAAGCCGGCGCGCCCGGGCAAAGCTGCTCATCACTAAGGCAGCTGCCATCACCGTCATTGTCATGGTCTTGGCAGCTAAAACCGCTGGGGCAAAGTGAACACAAACCACCTGCTCCATCCTCTTGGCAACGATTGTTAGTCGTCATGGTCCAGCCAAGCGGACAGCTGCCCGGAGTGGCAAAGTGCCAGCGCATTTCACTACTTGAATCCTGGCAACGGGCAATAACATTATTATTAAAAACATCTTGAACCGTCTTAGTGCAAACTAATGAATCCAGAACACATTGATCACGGTCAGCATAGTAGGTACAACCGGCAGTCGCACAATTAGCCACTCCATTGCATGTCTGGTCGCAAGTATCAACTACTATATCCTGACCGGCATACGGGCTGCATTCACCCGGAGAATTAGGGCAAAAATAAGGCTCACAACTACCAAGCCTAAGCGACCGGGCCTGGCAGCTATCATCAGTATTAGAATTAAATTCGCAGATACAACTCTGCGTTTCATCGCAAAATAAATCCTGGTTAGGATCGCAAATCGGTAAAGTTATATCAGTACAAACCATACTTAGCGGTTCCTGGCAAGGATCATGCCAGCCGGCGTATGTAACATCCTCAGTGCTAAAATCCCATTCATAGACCGAGCTGGAAAGGGCCAGGTCACAGCCATTAACCGGGTCAGCCGGGTCAGCCACGCAGCGCCCTTCGCGATAGGTGTTCTCCGGGCAACAAAACCAAGTACCACAAGCCGCGTCCGGATTAGGAGCGGCGCTACAAAGTCCAATTGTTAAATCAAGTCCATTACCCTCGACTCCTCCCTGGACCACCTTAACCGGGCCGGAAATAGCCGCACCGGAAATAGTCGTATCAATCCGCATAGCATCTGCTTCTACTCCCCAGAGTGTTACAATAGTCTGGTCAACGCCGGAATGAAAACGAACCAATCCTGCCGGCGGAGGTGCGCCAAAATCTTCTCCCCAAAGACTAATATTACTATTATTAGGGCCCATCACGGGCTGAATTTTACATAGATTCGGACGAACCGTGGTATTGACTGTAAATTGTGACGGGGTCAGAGCACTGGTGTCAATAATACTGACGCCCAGGTCCATAGAAATGACATACGGCCCAGCGCCAATGCTTGGCACTTTAACTATTACCTGATTGTCCCCCCAAATACTGTCCGCGCAAATTGCGGGAAAATTGTAATCCGCCTCGTCAGTGCCAAAAAATACCTGGCTGCTTCCCTGGCTGGCGCCAAATCCGGTACCGCTAATAGTAACATATTGGCCTGGAGCGCCGTTATCCGGATCAAAACCGGTTATTGACGGACCAGGCGGTGTTTCCGCGATTTTTGTAAAAGTTAAATAATTACTGTTAATTATTCCATTTAAATTAAAAGTTGAGGTTTGCCCGTTTTGCAAATTTGGCACTCCGGCTTGGCCAGTGGTTGCGCCAAAAGGACCCATATCAATAGCGGCAATATTTGAACTGATGTTTCCAAAAAAAGCCGAACTGCCGCCCAGGTTAATACCAACATAGTCAATAGTAGCGCCCAATGAAGCCGTGTCCGGGGTAATCCCGCATAAACCGGGCCGAACAATCGAATTAATTAAAAAATCAAGCACCGGACCGCGGGCATCAAAACCGGTCGTATCTTCGTAGCCATTGGCCGCTTCCAGTCTTACTATCACGTTAGTAATTGGCAGTGAGACTCCGGGCGGTACCTGGACAATTACCTGGTTATTGGCCCAGGTGTTGGGACAACCGGGGATTATATGGGTCGCGGGCACACCGTCTATTTCAACAATCCCAGCAGCCGAACCAAAATTCCTGCCAATAATAGTAATTAAATTCCCCACCGCGCCGTTGCCGGTATCCATATCGCAATAACCGACCACGCAATCAGTGTCTCTTTGACAAGGATTATTAGTCGGGTTATCGGCTGCGTCACGGCAAAAACCTCCCAACGGCGTAACCCAATCAATAGTTGGCGGCCTTTGGCAAAGACAGCAATCGTCTATTCCGGCAGCGTAGCCAACTATCTGGCAATCCGCTCCACTCATATCACAATCGCAAAAATTTGACGAACAGCGGGAATTATTTAAAGTGCAATCTATGTCTGGTGTTCCATTCTCGTCAATATCACAATCGTCGTTCAAGCTCGCTCCGCAAGCCGCTCCATCGCAGCTGGCGCATTCGGTTCCGCCACAATCAACCCCGGTTTCGTCAAAATTCAACCACCCATCACAGCAATGTTCAGGTCGAAGTATAGTAGTAATGCTTCGGCTACTGGTGTGCGCGTCATAGTCATTGGCCCGGGCCGTAAATGTAACCGGTGTTCCGGGTGTATAGCCGCTGCCATCCCAATTAAATGTAGTAAAAAACGGATTAGCGGCAGCCCCGTTTACATTTATGTCATAAGGATTAGAATCAACCAAAAGCTCAATATCGGCCACTCCGCTGTCGTCCTGGGCCCAGGCATCTATCGGGTTATTAGCCGCCTGGCAAACCTGAGTAATATTCAACCCCACATTCGGATCTTCACAATCAATAAGATCGCCAACGTCAAAGCTGACCGTACAAGGATTTCCCGTTGTCCCGCAATTCTCGGCCAAACTGGTAGCAGGATTTATCCATTGCTCTAAAGGCCGGCCGCTACTGCTTACTAGGTCATGGATCAAAACCGTAACATGAGTGCCGGTCGCAAAACACCTATCCGCGTTGCACGGATTAGCCGGGCAAGTCCCTGCGTCAGGTTCAAAAATAATACGCTTACCGCTTACAGATAAATCACCGCTTACCGGGCCGACACTGTCTGATATTTCAACGCTGGACGCATCCACGGTCAGTGGATCAATATTTAAATTAAAATTAAAACGCAAACGCACATTTTTAATCACATTAGTACTACCATCCATTGGCACAGTTGAGCTTAGCTGAAAAACCGACGGTATTAAGGTGCTGCAGGGCGTGATAGAACAACCAATGCCGGCACAGCAATACCCGCCGGCAGCGCAACATTCATTAACCCCGCCCCGATTACAGCAAATTTCGGCATTGGCACAGCAATAATCCGGGCTACCCTGGCAACACTTTTCTCCACTTGCACAAACCGCGTTGCAAGGCGGAGAAATCGCGTCCGAAACAAAACGGGAAATAAAAACAACTATCATAAAAGCTGATAGTATAATAATTAAACCAATTATTGCGCCGGTTAAAGCTTTCTTGGCTTTATTTATTTTTTCCGGGTCACCATTGCTGGTCATCCATAACCAACCGGCATACATTACTATAGCTACCGCTATAATTCCAAGAAGGCTTAAAAAATATTTAACGATATTTACGATCAAAACCCTTGGATCAGTGCCAACCGCCCCCTCCAGACCTAAATTAGCCGCATAATTAATCCCCAAATCAGCTTGCGCCATTGCAAAACCAACCACCAAAAAGCTAGAAATAAAGAGGGATAAGAATATTAATTTTTTATAGAAAATATTCATTCAAATGATTTAAACTCTCTATGTCATCCTGAACGAAGCGCTAGCGGAGTGAAGGATCTCGTCTCTATATCCACGAGATTCTTCGCCTTCGGCTCAGAATGACATAAGCAACCAAATACCAAATAAATTCAAAATTTCAATAACCAAAACTGTTTATATTAATTATTTTGAATTTGTAATTTAGAATTTATTTGTTATTTAAAATTTGTTATTTGATGCTTTATTATTTTATGGACAAGTCGGATCCGACGACACCGTCCCTGAGCAGCAACTGGGATTAGCATCGTCTATGCCGACACAAGCCGGCCCGTCCGATGGTTTGAAACAATTCTGATTAATATCACGCAATCCACTGCCGGCTTGCGCGCGATACGAAACCGCCTCGGCCATATCGGAATGATTAATATAAGCGGTAGTATAATCAACAAAACCATCAGGTTCACTATCAAAATCCTCTTTGGTTATCCAATAACCGGTTGAGCGTCCGGCAAAATTACGCAAATTAATATGAGAGTGTATTACACTGTCATCATTACGCCAAGATACGCTTTTACCTGTCCTAAGACTGCTGGACATCATATATTTATCAAATTGAATCTCTATGAGTAAATCAAGGTCAACATTAGTGTCAATATTGGCCGGAGTAGTAAGAGTAATGGCAGGCGGAGTCGCGTCAATTGTGTTGTTTATCCAAAAAGACCAAATAAAATCATCACCAAGACCGCTCATTGTATTTTCGTTCCAGCTTGAACCGGGTCCGAGCGCGTCACCACTCCTATCCCCGTCAAAAGAATTAAGGGCCGCGTCCATAATACCATCCAAAGCGCTAAAATTGGCCAAGGGATAAAACTCCAGGCTGGTTGGATTTTGACAATGAACATTGCAAGCAGTATAAGGAGACTTGGCCGTACAATTAATACAAGCTTCAAGCGAAGCCGCGTCTAATTCAATTAAAAGCTCTGAGTCAGCCGGCAAACAATAGATCGGATCGCCACAACCGTTAGCGCCGCATTCATTGTCAGAAATAAATTCTATTGTCCGATATTGGTTGGATATTACAAAACTGCCGTTTATACAATCAGGGCAAACGCCTGTATCTATCCCGTCACAAGTGCCGCTAACACATCTTACCCTAATAACATTACTAACCGCAGTCGCATCACCGGAAACGGTAATGGGATTAATTGCTTCATTAAAATTTATTTGAATAACTGAATTGCGTGGTTTGTCCAAAAGATCAACCGGAACAACCGTTATGCCGGCCTCAGTGCCGCCTGACATTGGTGTAAAAGCAAAAGCTATGTTATTGTCACTGCTTAAGGCAATGCTGTTTCCGGCCGAACCTGGTGTACTGGCCGTAATATTAATAACGTTAGCAGCCACAGTAGCGCTAACTTGTATATTTGTGCTATTTAATTGGCCGCTAATACTGGCGGCGGTTGAATTTATATCCGCGCCTATTAAAAATTCATTGCCAGCCGGTACGCCACTCCCAATAAAACGGTAATTGGTACTGCCAACACGCAAAGAATCTGACGTGGTACGGCCGATTATCGGCACATTCCAGGAATTCCCGGTCGCGTAAGTACCATCACCCAAAACACTCAAGGTAAAACAGCCCGAAAAGGTAACTTGATTAGCGTTAAAAGTAGCCGACCCCAAAAGAATTGCTCCCCTGCTAAATCTAACCGTGCCGGTCATATCGTCAATAACCTCCACTGTAATATCACCATCCTGAACACAATCAATATTAACACTGGCATCAGCATCATTCCAAATAGCAAGTGGGGGGTTCTTCACTACTCCTAAGGGTCCCAACTGGGCTGGACGGTAAAACGCTGGCTGGGCGTTTACGACAATCTGGCCGGTCGCTGCGGTGGCGCTAGACATTGTACTGGTATCCTGGCCGTCATCCGGAAACGGATAAACACCACCTGAGCGAACAATTGGCGGGGTTAGATCAAGGCGATTACTGACCTCAAACGACCAGGCAAGAAAATCATTACGGCAAGAATTAAAAATACCATTGCCATCAACGTCGGTAATATCATTAGTTAAACGCATAGTATGCCAGATTATTTCTGAAGCCGAACCAAGATAATTATTTGGGACAAAAACAAAAATATTTCCTGCCTGGGTAACCGAAACGTCCACTATATTACTGACGTCACAATCAACCCATTGTGGTGGAGTTAGTGACCCGTCCCACCAGCAGGAATCACCCTGATTATTATTAAAAAGCCTTATGTTTTCCGCAACAATCGGTGAACCATTGCATATTGCTGCTCCGCAAATCGTCATTGGATTAACAGGCTCTTTGAAACTGACGATTATAGAGGTATTTCGCGGTACATCCAGCTGGCCCGGTTCTGGATAAACACTCTCCACCGTGCAGGCACCAATCACACCCATGCCCTGGCCGATCCCGCCGGGACGAGGCTGTCCGTCTCCAATGCCACTTAAGCCATCTCCTAATAAATTCACAATAAATGTTACAATCGCGAATGATAAAACAATAATAATAAGGCCAATCACGCCGTTGGTTAAGGTTTTTTTCGCTTGGGCCAGCCTATCCGCGCTACCGCCGCTGGTCATCCATAAATAACCGGCATACATTATTACCGAAACCGCGATAATCCCCAAGAAAGACAATATGTATTTAATAATATTTACGAGCAAATCGCGTAAATCCCCATCTGACCGCTCTAAACCAATATTAGCCGCGTAATTTATTCCCAAACCCGGTTCCTGGGCCCAGCTTATATTAAAAGACAATAAAAAAACAGCGACGGCTATAATCGACAAAATTATCGCTATTTTGCTTATATTGATGAATAATTTAATATTTTTTTGCATGGGAAATTGAATAGAAAGCAGAAAATAGAAAATAGAAATTTTAAAAATCTTTTTTCTGCTTTCTGTTTTCTAAAAACAATTGACTAATCCACAGTTATGTAATATTATTATAACATAAAAATCAATAAAAAATCAAAAATGACCATTCAGCAAATAATTAATAAGGTTAAAAGCAACAATCCTAAAGCAGACTTGGATCTGCTTAAGCTGGCTTATGATTTTGCTGATAAGGCCCATGATAAACAAAAGCGCAAAACCGGTGAACCATATATCCAGCACAGCCTTCATACGGCTTTCCTGCTTGCGCAAATTAAGGCGGATATTAATACCGTAATTGCCGGCATTCTCCACGACGTTCCTGAAGATACGGAAAAATCCCTGGAAGACATAGAAAAAAACTTTGGCGCGGAAATTGCCGGCCTGGTTGAAGGTATTACCAAATTAAGTAAGATCAAATATCGCGGCGTAGAGCGTTATCGTGAGAGCCTGAGAAAAATGTTCCTGGCAATGGCGCGCGACCTGCGCGTTATCCTGATCAAATTTTGCGACCGTCTGCATAATCTGCGCACTCTGGACGCTCTGCCTTTGGAAAAAAGAACCCGAATTGCCAGGGAAACCATGGAGATCTACGCCCCGATTGCCGGACTACTTGGTATTTGGCGCCTCAAATGGCAAATGGAAGATATTTGTTTTAAATATCTTTACGGGGAAGAATATAAAAAACTGGAATATAAATATGAAGTGGAAAAAAAAGTAGAACGCAATCAATACTCGCAAAAAATTAAAAATATTCTCGACACGCCGTTGCGTAAAGAAAAAATAGAATACGATATTGAAGATCGTTTTAAGCATCTTTATTCAATATATATGAAGATGCAAAATAAAAACCGTAAATTTGATGAGATCTATGATGTATTTGCTTTGCGCGTAATTGTCCCGACTATTTCTGATTGCTACAAAACCATGGGCATTATCCACTCTCTTTGGAAGCCCAATCCCGACCGGATCAAAGATTATATCGCCGTTCCCAAACCCAACGGCTACCGCAGTCTGCACACAACCGTGTTCGGACCGGAAAACCGGGCAACCGAATTCCAAATTCGTACCCGGGAAATGCATGAGGAAGCGCTTTACGGAATTGCCGCCCATTGGCACTATAAGCAAAAAGATGGCGACGAAGCAAGCTACACCAGCCAACCGCAATGGATAAAAGAAATATTGCGCATCCAACGTGAAAGTGAAAGTACTAATGACTTTATTTCCAATTTAAAACTAAATGTCTTCCATGACCGTATCTTTGTCTTTTCGCCCCAGGGCGATGTCTTTGATCTGCCGAAAAATTCCACGCCCGTAGACTTTGCTTATATCGTCCATACCGAAATTGGCAATAAGGCAACCGGTACTTTGATAAACAATAAAATGTCCTCCCTGGACCAGCCCCTTAAAAACGGCGATCTGGTGGAAATTATTACCGAAAAAAACCGCAAAGGACCAAACCGCGATTGGCTTAAATTCGTCAAAACCCACCGGGCCAGAGAAAAAATTAGGCAAGCCACTAAAGCAAGCAAGCTGGACCAGATCAAAAAAATGATCCCCGGAATATAAAAACCATCAGCTAAACGTTGATGGTTTTTGGGATAACAATATATTTATAAGAAGGATACAAGCTACAAGAAACAAGGATACAAACAAGATACAAATTGAAAATTAAAAACTCGATTTCAAATCGTTTGTATCATAAAATTTGTATCTTCTAATTTATTTGCATCTTATATCCTTGTGTCTTGCGTCCTTAATTGCCCTAATTAGCACCAGCTCCGCTGACCGGGGCGTTGTAGAATGGTTTGTAATCTATCTGTGGGAGAGAATAATTAACATCATAGAAATCAAAGATCTTGTCTGTAATTGTATCCAAAACAGTTGTTCCCCACCAGGTTTTTTCTAAGGTGATGTTCGGGCCCTGCGAGTCCACATAAGCATTATATTCAAGAGAATTCATAATATTATTTTGCTCTACTTCCATTAAATTATAACTGTCACTATCCTTAAATAATATTCCATTCGTATTAGCGTCCAGTTCGTTAAATTTACATATCAAGCGGTAACCGCCAGTAGTAATATTCTCAATCCGCAAACCGGCGTCAACGCCGCTCTCACCGATGTTACTTTGAATCGTATTATAATTAATATTCGTGATCCGATCAAAATTCTTATAACTGCCGTCATCGCGAATAGAATCAATGACCCCGGCATGCACCAGGCCGGTTTTATTATTCAGAATATAATTATGCTCAATCGTAGCCGGCCCAATCGTAAATATACCGGTGTTAGAATTGCTAATTATCGTGTTTTCCACTGTCAGATTCTTGGCATTAGCGGCTCGAATAGCGGTACTGGCATGCTTAATACTGACATATTCAAATGTCGCAATACCGCCATTAATTATCTCAATCGCACCCCAGTCCCCGGCCAATGGCTCTGGCACAACAGACAAAAAAGTAATTTCTTCGCCTTCCATTCCAACAGCGCTTAAACTGCCTTTTACAATTATACTTACCCCGCCCAAGTCCGCAACGCCGTCAGCCAAAACAAACTCAACCGCTACTCCCGGCTCAATGGTTAAAATCTTGTTACTAGCGATTTCAATGCTGTTAAGTAAGCGGTAAGGGCTCATTTCTTTGGTCCAAATAATATTATCATTTATGTCAGCGCTTATCTCAGTGCCATTAAATATACAATCCTCATCAGTGTCGTCAAAAAAGCCGTCACAGTCATTATCAATCCCGTCCCCGCAATTGTCATTAGCCTCTTCTTCGCTTATATTATACCCACCGCAATTACAGGAACAATCCGAGCAATCATCTTCTATGGCCACGCATTCCTCGTCTTGTATTTCATAGCTAATATTTATATTGCCGTCGCAATAAGATTCCGGACAAGTGAGCGCCGGCTCTTCTTCCGCTGCCTGCCCCGAATCGGACTGAGGGGGAATATCATAGCCGGTTTCAATAGTCAGAGTACTAAGGCTGGCATTAGTAATCCCCAAACCGACCGCGCGCATTATCTGGAACGCGTCCGCCGGCCGCCCCAAAAACAACATCTCATTATTCTCCGGATTAACATAATACGCTTCACCATTTTCCTCTACCCGGAGCAGTATCTGACCGGATAGACGACTGGGAGCAACTAAATTAAATAAATCAAAATCCGCGTTGGAAATTCCTAGTCCTAATTCCCGCATCAAGGCAAACGCGTCCGCCGGACGACCCATATAATAACGAGTTTTAGTATCCGGATTAATATACCAGGCCTCGCCATTATCCTCAACTTGCAATAGGATTTTGCCGGATAAACTGTCCGCCAAACTAGCCGCGTCCACTGGCCCAATAAAGGCTAAGGAAATAATAAAAACAAATAAAATACACAATTTTTTAAACATATATTTTTAATATTATTAGTAATATCCTAATTGTAGCAATTATTTCACTTTTTCTCAAACGTTATTAAAATTTTTTAAATTATTCCAATCTTTATACCACGCCAACGGATTGTTGATTATATAATTCCTAATTCGATTTAATTCGCCCTGATTCCTGATAACCCAATCATGAAATCGTGGTTGCCAGGCAAAACCTGGGTAAATATGCCTAATATTATAGGTTGATAAACCTTTAAAATATCGTATAATTTTACCTAATGAATTTTTTTTCATTTCCATTGGATTATTTTTTATCCCGGAACGAAAAATATCCCCATTATTTTTTTTATTTTTCGTATCCGTAGGAATTTGATTTATCAAATTCACGGGCGTATCCGCAGGTGTTTGATTATTCCGCGTAGGCATTTGATAAATCAAATGCCTACGGATAACAATTATCCCGTGGACATGGTTGGGCATAATAATATATTCATCCAATTTAATTTCTGGAAAACTATTTAACAATTCTAACCAATATTTATTCACAATTTTTCCAATATCAGATAATTCAATAAAAAAATCATTAGCACAGGAAATAACATGCCTAAATTATCTTCTTTGCTTTTCGTGCAAATTGTCACAAAATACCAACCATTATCTGAATAATCGTGATTTGGCCAACGATATTGTTTTTGCAATTTAAAACCCATTAAAATTTATCCATACAAAAAACCACCTCGGAAAAGGTGATTTATTGTTTTTATCTTAAATTATGAATTTAACACTTTCTTAACAGCTTCACTGACAACCGTACCATCAGCCTGTCCCTTTAATTCTTTCATAGCCGCGCCCATTACCCGGCCAAAATCTGTTGGGCCAACATCGCCCAAGCTAGAAACTATTTTCTTAACCACTTCATTAACTGCTTTCTCGCTCATCTGCTCAGGCATATATTTACTTAGTATTTCCAGCTCTGCGTTTTCTTTTTTAGCCAAATCAACGCGATTACCTTCTTCGTAGGCGATAATTGAATCTTTGCGCTTTTTAATTTCACTCTTTATAATCTGAATTGTTTGTTCATCATTTAAATCATCCTCTTGCTTTAACTCAATTTTTTTATTCTTAAGGGCAGCCAAAAGCATGCGCAAAGCAGACAACTTGGCTGTTTCTTTAGCCTTCATTGCCTCTTTTATGTCGCTTGTAATATTATCTATCAAACTCATATTCTAACAATAAATTTATCCCCGTATCAGATAACACAAAGAATAAAAAATAATATTCGCAAAAACACAACTACCAACGTCGGCGAGGCTCTTCTTTGAGCTTGCCGATCTTTCTTAAATATTCACTTTTTGCTTTGATCTTTCTGCCCATTAAAGCGGATTCTTTCTGCTTGCTCTTGTTCTTCTTGGGCTGTAGGAAGCGGCGGCCGCGAACTTCATTTAATTTGCGGCTTTTTATTAAAGTTTTATTAAAACGCCTTAAAAACGCTTCAAAACTTTCTCCCTTTTTTCGTTTAAACTCTACCACTTGTTACACCTGCCTTTCTAGAATTTATTATTTTAGTATACGATAATGATTCTTTTATACTGTTTACAAAATTTAACCTTTGGTATTGCCCTACATGGTTTTACGCGGATTTAACGCAGATCAATACGCAGAATTTACGCTGATTCTTCTACAGTCTAAATTTAATACTATTTATTATCTTTATTTTCCTCTAGCCGTTTAGCCAATTCTGAATTTACTTTCTTCATGTCAATCACTTCCTGAGTGCCGGAGTCCATATCGCGAATAATTATCGTGCCGTCAATTAATTCTTTCTGCCCCAAAATAAGGCTGTGCTTTGCCCCAATGCGGTTTGCCTCCTCCAGCTGGGCTTTAAGGCTGTCTTTGGTAAAAGCTTGCCGGACTTTGTATCCGCCACGGCGCATTTCCTCAAACATCACCATCATTTTCCGACGCGCCTGATCGCCCAATTGGGCCAAAAATATAATCGGTTCCTTGTCTTTATGTAAGGGTATATTCTTTTCTTTTATTTTCTGCACTACCCGCTCCAGACCCAGGCCAAAGCCGCAACCCGGAGCCGGGCGCCCGCCCATCTTTTCCACCAAATCGTCATAGCGGCCGCCACCACCAAGCGAAATTTGCCGCTTTTGGCTTGTCGGACCATTCTCATCGTTCCCAAGATCATCTATGACCGGGGTGATCTCAAAAACCGTCCGATTATAATAATCCAAGCCACGCACCAAAAACGGATTAAGGTTGTATGGCACTTCCAATTCATCCAAATATTCCAATACTTTTATAAAATGGTCCCTGGCACTGTCCCCCAAAAAATCCACGATCTGCGGAGCATCCTCACGGATCGCTATGCAATCCGGTTCTTTACAATCCAACAAACGCAGGGGATTTTTAAAAAAACGGCGCTTGCAATCATTGCAAAGTTTAGAACGCTTACCTCTTTCTTTGTAGAATTCCGTTAACTGCGTAATATACTCTTCGCGGTCCTCTTTGTCGCCCAGACTGTTTATCTGCACCTGAACGTTTATTTGTAATTCAGAATAAAAATTATAGGCGATCAATATCAGCTGGGTGTCAGCCACCGGGCTAGGATCACCAAGGATCTCCAAATCAAACTGCGTATGCTGGCGGTAACGTCCGGATTGCGGCTTTTCGTGCCGGAAAAGCGAACCAAGCCAATACATTTTTACCGGCTGCGGCATATTAAACATACCATGCTCAATATAAGCCCGGACCAAACTTGGGGTGGCCTCGGGCCTGAGGGCTATCTTATCCCCGCTTTTGTCGACAAAATTATACATCTCTTTTGAGACAATATCTGTATCTTTGCCGGTTGAACGTTCATAGAGCTTAGAACGCTCCAATACCGGAGTTTCAATTCGATTAAAGCCGTAAACTTGCGCCAAATCATTAGCCTTATTTATTAGCAAGCGATAATAACGATACTCGTCAAACAAAACGTCTTTCATTCCCTTGAGCCGCGCGTGCTTATTATCACGGCGAGGTTTAAAATCAACCGCTTCCTTGGCAGTACTTTTTTTACTGTTATTTTTATTCATTGCTTTTTTGTACATATAAAAAAATTATCAAATATCAGTGACTCATCGCTAAATTTTTAATTATCAGTAACCCAATTATCAATAAATTATCAATTAGCTAATTAGTCAATTGATAACTGATTGGGTTACTGGGTTACTGATAATTATTTATGCTCGCTTGACGGGTAAAAATTATAAAGCGTATTGCGGGGCCTCAAATAATTGTATCCGGTCAAAGGGCCAGCCGCGTAGCAAGACCCGGCCGGTAACATAGCTCCGGTTCACCGGGCCAAAACTGCGTGAATCTTTGCTGGAATTACGATTATCACCCAGAACATAAAATTCATCATCGCCTAGCTCTACCACTTCCTCACTTAAACCGTAAGTTTTAACTCCCAGGGATAAATAGGATTCTTCTAAACAAATCCAGTCAGGACTGTCATCATTGGAAATATAAACATGGCCGTCCTTTATTTGAATTTTATCACCGGGCAAGCCGATCAAACGCTTAATAAAGTATTCCTGCGGATTACGAGGATAGCGGAAAACCACTATGTCGCCGCGCTCCGGCTCATTAAAACGATAAGAAATTTCATCAATGATCAAATATTCATGATCGTAAAAATTCGGCTCCATTGAAGCGCCCTTGACATAAAACGGCTGGATTAAAAAATATCTTACCGGAATAATGATTACCAGCGATATTACAACTATTTTTACCAACTCGAAAACAAAGCTAAAAAAATTTTTAAGCATGGGACTTTATAAGCAAAACATAAACAAGTACAAATTAAACAAGAATAACTAGAACGTTATTCGCCTTATTTGCTATCTTAATTACGTGTTTTGTATTATTAAATCTACTTTACTATAACACAAGCTTTTAAATAAATCAATACCCCGCCCTCACCCCCTTCTACTTAGATTTCCCTCTCTCTCCTGCCTGCCCGCCGAAGCTTTAGCGTAGGAGGGGCTGAGGGAGGGGCTGAGGGAGAGGGATTGCCAAAATACATATTTCCCGATATAATCTAAATAATTGTTAACCCCACGAATCAACGAATCATTTCACAAATTTACGAATACGGAATTTGTTTTTTTGTAAGTATTCGTAAATTCGTATTGGATTCGTTGATTCGTGGGGTTAATATATATTTAAAACAATCTATGGATGACAACTACCACAAAGAACAAATAGTGCCGGTCCGGAAAGTAAAAAAAGGGGAAACCAATGTAGACTTGGCCGGAAAACATGAACCCAGTCCCAGACGTTTACCAAAAAAACCGATCAAATTTATCGGGATATTTATAGTGTTTATCTTTACTGTATTAGTAGTTTTTTCCAACCAGGTATCAACTTCCGAGCAAGGCTCTACCTCTTGGTTTGCCAATCTACCAATTGTAAAACAATTAAAACATTTGGCCGAAAGCGCCGACCGGGCATTAAAAGGCGAAAATGCCGACCGTATCAATATATTGCTTCTTGGGCAAGGCGGCATTAAACATGAAGGTGGTTATCTAACCGACACGATCATGCTCCTAAGCCTGGAGCCGTCCAGCCAAAAAGTGGCCTTTATTTCTCTTCCCCGCGATCTGACCGTACCGGTAGAAGATATGGGTTACCAAAAAATTAACAGCATAAATGCTTATGCCGAAATGGAATCAAGCGGCAGCGGTGGCCTGGCTATTAGCCAAGCGGTTGGCGATATTCTGGATATGCCGATCGACTACTACGTACGTGTTGATTTTACCGGCTTTGTTGATATTGTTGATGAAATGGGAGGACTTGACGTTAACGTTGAGCGCACCTTTGACGACTATCGTTATCCGGTAATGGGCAAGGAAAAAGATGAGGACTATGAAGCCCGATTCGAGCATCTACACATTGAAGCCGGTCTCCAATCCATGGACGGCAGTAAGGCCCTCAAGTACGCCCGTTCCCGCCATGCTCTTGGGAGTGAAGGTTCCGACTTTGCCCGTGCCCGACGCCAACAAATAATTATATCGGCGGCCAAGGACAAGCTTCTCTCCCGTTCCACCCTACTCAGCCCAAGCAAAATTATCAATATCATTGGTGAGCTAAACGAACATATTTCCACTAATCTTAAAACTTGGGAAATGATAAAAATGTGGGATAATTGGAACGGCGTCAACAAAGAGGATATTGTGATGCGGGTGCTTGACAATAGCCCGAATGGATTATTAATAGACACTATTACCAAAGAAGGGGCCTATGTCCTGGTTCCCCGGAGCGGTGATTTCGCGGAAATCCAATATTTTATCAATAATATTTTTTCCGACGCTCCCGTAGAACAAAAAAATATTGTAGTTGGTGAACGCTCAACTATTGAGGTACGCAACGGCACCTGGATAAACGGCCTGGCCTCACAAATGGCCTTGGATTTGGAAAAAATCGGCTTTACGGTTATCCGTATCGGCAACTCCAGCCGGCAAAATTTTCAAA
>JAGLNE010000051.1 GCA_023139655.1 Candidatus Parcubacteria bacterium | reverse complement strand
ATTGCGCTTGCCCTAGACTGGGGAGGGGCTGAACTCAATTTTGCCACCAGTACCGGGGCACCGAGCGCGACCGGGACGATTAGCATAATTAACGCGGCTAATAACGAATCAAAAATAATTATAATTAACCAATTTGGCCCAACAAAGGAGTAGGAGAGAGTATATAAAATGCTAAAAAAAAATAATAATATTTTAAATAAGTCCGGCCAATCAATGGTGGAGATAGTGATTGCGTTGGCAATTTTTGCTATTTTGGCCGCGGCTTTTTCCGCTTTACTTTTGGTCTCATTTAATTTGCTACTGAGGAGCCAGCAAACAGTCCGGGCTGAAGGCCTGATAAGTGAGGCAGTAGCGGCCCTGCAATCAATCCGCAATCGCGCTTATAATGAATTGATTTTTAGTCGCAGTGCCATTAGCTTAAGCGGTAACCAATGGCAGCTCATGGGCGAGGGTACGACCGGGCAGATTGACAGATTTACCCGTTTAATAGATTTTTTTTCGGTTTACCGCGACTTGAGCGGCGAGATAGTCGCGTCCACTACTCCCGGAGCCAGTTTGGATATACAAAGCAGGGAAGCATCAATCGTAATTAATTGGACGACAGAGCTTAATAAAGATATTTCAATTGAGAGGAGAATTTGTTTAAATAATTATTTGTCTTCTTGGTGGCAGCAGAGTGATTGGCAAGGCGGCGATGGGCAGGATATTTACGCAGTTGCCAATCAATACTACAGTGATGACGGGAATATAGAGATTAGTGTTGGCGGAGAAATAAGCCTGAAAGTTGTTTCTACTTCAACTTACGCGACTGGTGGTGAATTGATTTCTTCAGCTGTTAATACCAGTGCTCGCGCTTATAGCGCAATAATTTGGATCGAAGATATTCCGGGTGGCTGCACGGAATGTGATATTAAAATCCAGATAAAGACCGCTCCGGATGCGACTGGTTCTCCCGGTACTTGGTCTGCTACCTGGTGTGGTCCGGACGGCGAGGACGGGGATGAGAGTGATTATTTTGAAGCGAGTAATGGTGAATTAATTCACCTTGATCATAACGGGGACGAGTGGATAAGGTATAAAGTTATTCTTAGCGGCAGCTCTAGCCAAAGCCCTACTCTGGAAGAAATAAATATTTATTATCAATGAAAATAAATGAGAGGAATAACGTTAGTTGAAACATTAATATATACGGCTCTTGTTGGAATAGTACTGACCGGTTTTATTGCTTTAGCCATGAGTGCAAGCGGACTTTGGACAAAACAAACAATTTTTGGTTCAGTAAATTCAAACATCGAGCAGATACAAATGATTTTGGCTCAGCAAATTAAAACATCTGCTCGGGTCATTCATCCTTTGGCCGGTACGGCTAGTACCAGCCTGGCCCTAGAGATGAGTAACGGCCAGGAGCTTATTTTTGAGCTTAAAGATTCCCGGTTAAGCGCCAGACTAGACAATGAGCAAGAATATAATATAAGTGACGCTGGTATAGGAATTAGCAACTTTAGTGTAACTAATGTCGGGACTGTTGGCGTGGATGATAGTCTTCGAATCAGCGCAAGCCTGGCCCACCTAGCTAGCTCTAGTCTGGAATTTAGTTTTTCAGCGCCTTTACTTATTGTTATAACTAAGAGTGATGAACAATATTAAAACTAATCAAAAAGGAATAGCTGCTTTAATTTTGGTTGTTGTGATTGGAGCGGTCGTGCTGGTAATGGGTAAAAGCTTGGCCTTTATTGGTCTTTCTCATTCCGAGGCCGCGCAGGCCTATAGCCAGGGCAATACGGCAGAGGAAATAGCTGCAACTTGTGCTGAAGAAGTGGTCCGTCGTTTCCAGATAGACGAGAATTATAGTGCCAGTGACAAAAATATTAGTATTGGCACGGGCCAATGTATTTATACTACTGCTACTAATGGCCAGGAACGCACGATTAAAATTAATACCCAGTATAATAATTATTATTTTGAGGGAGTGGTGGTTATTAATGTTAACTCAGGGACGATTAGCATAATTAATTGGGGGGTATAGGGTTTTATAAAAAGTCTTATGAGAAAAATAAAAAAATCTCTTGGCTTGGATATATCCAGCCGCAGTATAGAGGCGTTGGAACTAAGGAAAGATAATGGCCGGATAAAGTTATCCGCTCTTTCCCGGGTGGTGCTGGGCAAAGGCATTATTGAACAAGGACGGATCAAAGATTTCCCCACCCTAGCCCGTGCCGTAGGAAAGGCTTTAACAAATGCCACGCCCCAGGCAATCAAGACCGACAGAATTGTATTTGCCTATCCCGAAACCCAGACTTACACGCAAATGATCAGTCTTAATACGAGCGAAAAGGATTTAAACGCGGCAATAAAAGAGAAGATGTTGGCAACACTACCTATCAAGGAGAGTGATCTATTGTATAATTATCGCCTTTTAAAGCCAAATGATTCAAGCGAAGAGAAAAAGATTTTATTGTTGGCTACCAGTCGAGTGGCGACAATTGAGTGGCAACAATTTTTTAGCCGGTTGAATTTGCATGTTGTTGGATTTACCAACGCCAGCGTAGCGGCTTATTTTGGTTTATTTGAAAGATATACCAAAAGTTCAAAATGTATTATTGATCTGGGCTCAAGGAATATTGTCACTTCATTTTTTAATTTCAGCGGCTTGGTTTACGCTTTTAATTATTATTTGGGCGGTGATTATTTAAGCAAAGAGATAGCCAGGGCGAATAATATTAATATACAAGAAGCAGAGCGCTTAAAAATAAATATTGGAGAAAAAACCAAGCAAGAAACCCGAGCGATATTGAATAAATACTTTAAAGTTTTTGGTGCTGAATTAAAGATAAATCTGGAAAAATACCAAAAAAATGTTTGCGATTTGCCGGATGAAATAATTTTGTTTGGCGGCGGGTCAAAAATAAAAGGCGTGGAAAATTTTATCGCCGCCGCGGGCATAGAAATTCCTATCCGCGTAGGAGAATCAAGTTTATTTGAGCACAAAGGGCAAGAATTTATTTCTGCCGCCGGCTTAGCGCGCCTGGGGTTTAATCCACGCTTTAATAAAGATAAATTTTTAGCACTTAATAAAGACCTGATACTAAGTGCGAAAACAATTCAGTCCAATTTTTCGTCAGCCTTAAGAAGATTTAAGATAATTGGTTTGGCTTTAATTCTTTGCAGTATTATTGTTGCCAGCGCGTATTTACTATTAAACTTCCGTCCAGTGGGCATGCCGGCAGGGAATAAATACTCTTTTTCCTATACTCTCCCCTTGTCGGTCCCAATAACTGTTGTAAGAGAAAAAGGCGCTAACGCGGCTAGTGGAAGAATAGTCAAGGCAACGATCAATCAGGCCGGTGATTTAGAGGCTACAATCAGCCAGGCGCGGACAGAGGCTTTTGCTTTGCTTAAGGGAGAAGAG
>JAGLNE010000050.1 GCA_023139655.1 Candidatus Parcubacteria bacterium | reverse complement strand
GAAGAGGTGCTGTGGCCAAAACCGCTTACTGATTTTTCCGCCAATCAAATTTTTCCTTTGTCTGTGTCTTTCTTGGCTTACAGTGACAAGGAAGTCCGTTCTAAGCTAAGCGAGACAGTGAGTGATACGCTGAAGGGCGGTGATTTTTTAATTGATGAGATAAATTTTTTTAAATTGTCCCAAGCAGGAACTGAAAATAATTATTTATTGGAGGCTAAAGTTGGGCTTTACAGTAATATTACTCCGGATATTCTGGAAGAAAAAAATAAAAATTTGCCGGATAAAAATAAAGCTTCTATGCTCAGAATTAATGATATCAACCAAACTTTGAATATTTATTCCGGACCGGGAGTTGATTATGCCATAGTCGGACAGGTCCAGCCCGGGGGATATTATGAGCTTTTAAAAACCGGCCAGGATTGGCATGAAATTAAATTTGATAAAGTTTCTAACGGCTGGGTTTATGCTAATTTTACGACTATTATTAAGGAATAATTTATTTGGCTAAACAGTTAAAATATGTTATAATTTTATTAATTAAATAACTTTAACAATTATATGAACAATTTAACAAGGAGGAAGGTAGCCAAACGTGGTTTCACCTTAGTAGAATTATTAATCGTAATCGGCGTAATTGCTGTTTTGGCAGCTTTCGCCTTTGTCGCTTTAAATCCTTTAGCCCGCTTTCAGGACGCGCGCAATGCCCAGCGCTGGACTGATGTAAACGCCGTTATAGCGGCAATTAAGTTGCATCAGATTGATAATGGCGGCACTTATCTGGCTGATATTGATGATTTAACCGCTGATTTGTATTATCAGATCGGAGCCGGAGAAAGTTGTAATGACACTTGTTCAAATCCGACCGTGATCCTGCAGACCGCCTGCCTTGATTTGAGTGAATTAGTTGACAATGGTTATTTAGCCAGTATTCCAATTGACCCAAATGCTTCCGGTGCTTCGGTTGATGAGGTTAGATATTATTTTTCCAAGCAAAGTACAGGGGCCCTTGTCGTGGGTTCATGCTCTGAGGAAATAGGTAGTAAAGCCGCTATCCCGGCTATTTCGGTCGCTAAATAAATACGTAAATACCAATTTTAAAAGCCATCTTGATATAAGCAGGATGGCTTTTGTGATTTTTAGTAAATATTAAACTTCTTCAAAGGCGGTTTCTTTTTTACAGTGGCAACATAACATATGTTTTTTATGTCCAATGGCCTTATTTTTGCCTTTCCTCCTTGGGATTTCCCTTATATTCTTACATATAGTACAGAATAATGTTTTGATAATAAGCTTGCCTCTATATTTTAATATTATCACCTCCTTTTTTTAGAAAATACAATTTTATTTAATATACCCCCCCCAACCCATCTCCTATTTGCCGGTAAGCAGGTTGGCTAAACGGGCAGCCCTTCTTTTTTGAGTTTAAACTTTGACCTTATTTTAAGTGCTTAACACAGTTATAGCATATAATTTTGTGATTTTTATCTTCGTCAATCTCAAAGGTACTTACGCTGGTATTCTGCATATCTTCAATGTTTTTTATTTCTGAGTGTTTTTTACCAGTAATTACAGCAACCATGGCTTTACCAACGCCTGCATGACATACAAACAAGACTGAATCGTCGTGATGTTTATGAATAATTTTATGTAGGAAATTTTCTGCTCTTTCGTAAACCGCTTTCATTGTTTCCCCCTCTTTAGGTTCAATAAAAATTACCTTTTGGTCTTTAGCATTCCAACCAAAATCACTTTTCTTTTTACCTTGAAATTCTCCAAAATTCCTTTCTCTAAGATTTTTTACGAAAGCGATTGAAGCGCCAGAATGGTGTTTTGCTATTTCTTTTGCTGTGTCGGCCGCTCTTGCCAGATCGCTAGAGTAAATAAAATCGATATTTTCATTTTTTAATCTCAAAGCAACTTTTTTCGCCTGTTCAATGCCTTTTGTGGAAAGTTTTCCTGGTAAATGTCCCTGCAGAATGCCAGCTATATTTTCTTCAGTTTCTCCGTGTCTTGTAATTATAAGCTTCATAGTAAAATAAGATAAAAATTAAAGTTTAAATTCCACCCAACCCACCAACCCATCTTTTACTTGCCCGTCCGTAGCGGAGCAAAGACGGCAGCACTAGTAGATTACGCCTGCCTGCCGGCAGGCAGGGAGACTGAATTTGGGCGAAGCCAGATACGCGTTGCTATATGTTGTTGGCGAATATCAAATTGATTATTTATTTTCCAAATAATTAATTACCTCATCTAATATTTTATTAATCATATCTATTTCTTCTCTGGTTGTAAATCTATTAAAATTAAATTTATACGTTAAAAACTCTTTTACTTTTTTTTCAAATTCAGGATTATCAAATGTTTTATCAATAAGTGCACCTTCGAGATCATGTTTTAGGCCAGCAATGTAATTACCTTGACATTTAAAGGTGTCGCACTTAGGGTGTCCATGAGCATATAGTTCTCTTACATCTTGGTCTGGTAATTCATCAGAATGGTCATCTTTTAACCAATGAAATCTCTTTAAAAAATATTCTTTACCAAATAAAGGTTCTTTTCTTTCTCTTTTATTAAAATTTGGTATGTCAGGATTCATAGTAAATTTGATTTTAATAGATTTATATAGTTTATGTTCGCTAATTTTATCTAACGCATTGTTGCACGACCCGCCTGTCCCGCCTGTCCCGCCTGTCCTGAACTTTGCTGAGGGGAATCGGACTGAGGGGAGCTTGTCGAAGGGAGAGGTGCTTGCCCGTTTACCCGCCTCGGGAGGGCCACGTCTGACGTGGCACGCCGAACTGGAGGGCCTGTCCGTCCGTAGCGGAGTAAAGACGGCAGCACTAGCAGATTAAGATAACTGAATTTAGGAGAGCGAGCGTTAAAAATAAAATTATTATTTAATCCATTCTCTGGTAATCCATTTTTTTACTAAAGCTTCTTCAACATCAATATTAAGATTTTCGGCGATTACAAGAATCAGCCCTAAAACATCGGACAATTCTTTAGACAATTCTTTTTTAGATATCTGCGGTGATAAATATTTTTCCGGCCTGCATCTTTTTTTATGCACTAGATATGACTGTGCGAATTCGCCAAGCTCTTCAGTAAGCTTTAATAACAAATAATCATCGCTGACTTTAATACCATCTCTCTTTAAATTGTCTAAAAATACCTTAGAAGCTTTGTTTTGCAGTTGTTTTATTTCCATATAAAAATATTTAATTATTTATCAATAGGCGTAGTCAAATACATCGTTGTTGTACAACCCGAGGGGTGCTTGCCCGCCGAACTGGAGGGCCTGTCCGTCCGTAGCGGAGCAAAGGCGGAGAGTTAAGCCGAGCTGTATATTCGGTGTTATGTCTGGGTGAGCGTTAGCGAAAATGCAATGTCCCCGACGACTGAAAGGAGGATGGTTTCTAAAATCTCGTTCGAGCTGAAAGAGAAACAAATTTTAAGGGGGGGGCGTTTTTTTTTATTTTAATCAAATATAAGTTATTGTTTTGTTCTCAGAGACTTTTGCAATAAATTTTGAAACACTTTTAAGAATTTTATCATGAGGTTCATAAATATTCGAAATTATTTTGTTTCCAAGAAGAATGTTGCCGTCATACGCTACAATTAAACATTCCCCACCATTTTTTGAACCTTTTTGAAATAAAGTTTTTAATTTATCAAATTTTAATTTATCAAATTCTGTTTCCGATAAAATAAACTTTTCTTCATTTAGTTTTGCTCTTGCAAATTTAGGTCTAAATAAATATAATTTCCAAACATCTATAGGAATTTTATTTTCAACTAAGTAATTTCCTAATTTTAGAATATTCTTATAATTTAATTTACTAACTAAACTACCTATTAAAACTTTTAAATTAGGATTCAATTTTTTAAGTACTTTAATATTGGAAATTGGTATTTCAAACTTATCTTTAGAAGAAATAATGGTTCTTGATTTTTTCATAATATCATTTTCATTTTCCAAACCATCTAGAGATATACATACCCATGAATAGTATTTCGAAATTAATGAATTAAATCTATTTAACAAAATTCCATTAGTTCTTAAAATTAAATTAAAATCTTTAGCTATTTTTGTAAATTTTTCAAATTTAGAGTGCAATAGTGGTTCTCCTCCACAAAATTCAATTGCATTAATATTCAATAATTTAGCAATTTCAATAACTTTACTATATGTTTCTTCGCCCATTTCTTTGTGGTTTGAAAGGCTATAGCAATATTCACATTCATAATTGCATCGATTTGTTATCTGAACATCTAAAGTTATCATAGTATATGTATTCAATCATTGATTTATAATCATTTTTTTTAGTCCCCTCCATTTTTTATTTTTTTAGAGATTTAGAAATTAGATATAACAACTTATATGCGAGAGTATATAATTTTTATCTAAAATAAGTAAATTTTCTTTATATAATTACTCTTATTATAACTATTTTGGTCGTAAAGTCAATGGATTTAGTCCCTTCTCTTTTTCTCCCCTCTCCTTGCGCCTGTCCCGAGCCAGGCCGAGGGGAAGGAGAGGGGCCGGGGGTGAGGTATTTTAAGCACAAAAAAATCAGGCTTTTGGCCTGGTTTTTTAGTTCTTTAGTATTAACTATTTTTCCTCACATTCCTGCCAGAGTCCTACAGTGTTTTCACGGGCAGCCTCTTCTAGCGCGCGGTATTCATCAATACGTGAAAAGGGGAAGGTGTCTAGGAGGTAGGCGTAGCCTTTGGTGAGCAGTTGGGCGTTGATATCTGTGTCATTCAGATAAACGTAGCGTAGGAGGCGCTCGTATTTGTCGTGATCATTACCCACTGGGTCAGGCACTAAGCGAACCTTTTGGTTTAGTAGTAGATTTTTAACAAACTCACTGGCCTCCTGGCCAAAGCATTCAACTTTCGTATATGGGCTCTCTACTTCCGGGGTGTCTATGCCGAGCAAGCGGACAGACTCGCGCTGGCCGTTTAGTAGGACCACGATCGTGTCACCGTCATAGATTTGGACAACCGGGAGCAGGTCGTCGGCACCAGGCGCGTTAATTGCCAAGGGGTGGGCCAGCCACAACAGGCCAACAAGAATTACAAAAACCAGGCCAAGATAATAAAAATTATTTTTTAATTTAAGTTTAATTTTCATATCATGATTCAAAAATCAACTTTGGCCTTAGTTTTATTTTTTTTGCTCCCCCTCTCCGGTCTCGGAGAGGGGGTCGGGGGGAGAGGGTATTAAAATATCGATAAACTAATATTAAAAATATAAAATAAACCACACTTAGCCAAGCGCTAATATTTACTTCAAATGAGGCAAGGGGCACTAATACTAATTTTTCACTGACAAATACTATATAATTAATTATTAATTCCAAGGGCAGGAAAATAAGCTGAGTAAAGCCGGGCAAAATAATTGAAAGTATTATTCCTAGCGTAGCCAAACCCATAACTATGGGCAAGCACCAAAGAATCAACAGGTTCGTCAGCGGCGCGATTAGCGATACGGTACCAAAATTATTGGCAATGATCGGCCAGGTGGCCAGCTGGGCCACTATTGAAATACTGATAATACCCCAAACGCTTTTTATTATTTTACTCTTAAGCCCGGGGAAAATCTTCCTATGCCCGGCCTCCAGTATGGGAAAGCCGTAAACAATTCCCATGACTGCCAGAAAAGATAATTGCCAGCCAATGTCATCCCAAAAAAAACGCGGATTAAAAACCAGTAACAACGCAGCTACGAAAATAATTGAATTAGTAATTTGGCTAAGCCGGCCGGAGTTAAGGGCCAAGAGAACCAAAAATCCCATAAGTGCCGCCCGCAGCGCGCTGGGCGGCAAGCCGATCAAGATTATATAAAGTATTAAAAATGCAGTCGCTGCGTAAAAAGCCAACTTGCGCGTAAGCCCGAGCTGGAGCAAGATGAGCATTACCATGGCCGAGATAATGCTAATATGCATACCGGAGATCGCGACAATATGGCTGATACCGGCCTGAGAAAAGATCGTTTTCAGCTCAGGCAAAATCCCCTGCTTGTCACCCAATACGATGGCGCGGACAACTGAAGCTGCCGGTTCATTCAGGCCACGATTAAATATCACGCGTAATTTATTTTTTAATTTATAAATTGACGAATAAACAATATTTCCTTGCCCACTACCGATCTTAATAATACGCGGATAATAGCAAACCGAAAAAATGTCATGCCGCGCCAGATACTTATCATAAGCAAAATCATTAAACATCTCCGGCTGCTTTAGCTCGCAACTAAATTTTACAACATCACCATATTGATATCTGGGATATAGCTTTGTCGTCACTAATATTTTCCCTTCTACCGTAAAATTTGTTTCAATAAAACTGTTTATGGAACTAAGTTCCGAAGCTTCGGAACTTAGTTCCTTTCTTTTCACATTATATGAATCAACCCTTAGCTTTGTATTTGTTTCTCGCTTGTCCGGCTCACCTACGATAATACCCTCGACTTCCACAGTACTACCGTTATAAAACCAAATCTTATCGGCTGTATTTTCCGGAATAGAAACAGAATAGCGCCAAAGCCCGAGAAATAAAAAAAGCCCGACAAAACCGGCTAAGCGCATTTTTTTGTTTGACCAAAAAATAACCAAAAAAACAAGCAAACAATTGCTAATACCAAACCAGAGAAGAGACAATTTTAAAACTGACTCAGGGATAAATCTGGAAAGCGCGATACCGACAATAAAACTAATACAAGAGTATAAAAAAATTTTCCCCGGGGAAAGGTGAAAATTTTCACTTATCATTGTTATATGTTACGTGTTGTGTGCTACATGTTACGTGCTGCGTGCTTCCTGCCGCAAATATTCCTCCATAAACTTTTCCAAATCCCCGTCCAAAACTCCGTCTACATCCTGGGTTTCATAATTGGTCCGGTGGTCCTTAACCATTTTATAGGGCTGCATCACATAGCTCCGGATTTGCTTGCCCCATTCCGCCTTTTGCGCTTCACCGCGTAATTCCCGTTCTTTGGCCTGCTTTTCTTCTTCTTCTTTTTTAAATAATTTGGACTTTAATATTTTTAAGGCAGTTTCCTTGTTCTGGTGCTGGCTGCGCTCATTTTGGCAAATTACGGTTATTCCACTCGGCTCATGCTTAATGCGCACGGCCGAATCGGTGGTATTAACGCCTTGCCCGCCCGGCCCGGATGACTTAAAGACATCCACCCGGACATCACTGTCCTTGATCTCTATTTCATGAGCCTCCGGCAACTCAGGGATTACTTCCACCAGCGCGAATGAAGTGTGACGCATGGACTCGGCGTCAAAGGGACTGATGCGCACCAAACGGTGCACGCCGGATTCACTTTTTAAGTAGCCATAAGACCAGCGTCCCTTAATATGCATGGTCATGGATTTTATACCGGCTTCATTGCCGACTGTGCGGTCAATAATACTGGCTTGCCAATTCATCTTTTCTACAAACCGGAGGAACATCCGCTCCAGTATCAAGGCCCAGTCCTGCGCGTCTACCCCGCCGGTGCCGGCATGGATAGAGAGGATAGTGTTGCCCTCGTCATATTTAGAGTTAAACAAAACATAAAACTCCAGCTTTTCATATCTTTTTTTTAATTCTTCAAATTGCGTTTGCGCTTCCTCGGCAATTGAGTCATCGCCTTCTTTTTGCCCGACCGCTACCAGCTCTTCCAGGTCAGTCACTTCATTTTTAAAATCCGCCCACTGTTTAACTTCTTTTTCCAATGCTTCGGCCTGTTTACTTATTAGAACGGCTTTAGCTTGATCATCCCAAAAGCCGGGGATATTCATCTCCCGTTTCATTTCCTCGGCCTGCGCCTCTTTGCGGTCAATATCCAAAAGCTGCCAGGTTTTAATTACCCGCTCCCGCAAAATTTCTAGGTTTTTTAACAAATTCTCCATATTACTGCGAATTAAATATTTTTCTAATCACGCTCTGAATATTTACTTCATCAATCATAATATCATCAACCGGCAAATCAGAAGATAATATTTTTGCGGCCGTGTCTTTGACTTGTTCGCGCTCCAGGCGGAAAGTTACAGCGTGTTGAGAAAATTTTTCAATCTTGCCATATTGCTCAACCTGCTCCCTCCTTATTCCTCCACTATTAAAAGTAATCTTTAATTCTTTATTCGGAGCATATTTTTTTATTACTGCGCTCAAAGAACCATCGTAAACTATTTTTCCCAAGTCAATAATAATTATCCGGTCGCAAAGCTCTTTAATATCTTCCATATAGTGAGAAGTCAGTATTATTGTCGTCTTTTTTTCTTGATTATACTTCTTAATAAAATTCCGAATATTTTTCTGCGCCACCACATCCAGGCCAATGGTCGGCTCATCCAAAAATAGCACTTTGGGGCTATGTAGTAGCGCAGCTACCAGCTCGCACTTCATGCGCTGTCCCAGAGACAGTTTGCGCACCTGTATATTAAGGATGTCTTTAATGTCTAAAAGTTCCACCAGCTCATCCAAATTTTTTTTAAAGTCTTCATCTCTAACTTCATAAATCTCTTTATTTAAAATAAAGCTCTCCATTGGCGGCAAATCCCACCAGAGCTGATTTTTCTGACCCATGACCAAGGCAAACTGCTTTTGATACTTGGGTTCCCGCTTCCAGGGCGTATGCCCAAGGACCTCGGCCTGACCGTCCGAAGGATAAAGTATGCCGGAGAGCATCTTAAGCGTGGTGGTCTTGCCCGCGCCGTTAGGCCCAATAAAACCTACCAACTCCCCTTCTTTTATTTCAAAATCAATACCCTTAACCGCCTCAGCATAAAGCTTTTCGCGCTTAAACAGCCCAATAATGGAAGCCCAAAGCCCGGGCGCCTTTTTATAATATTCGTAATTTTTTTTAAGATTTTTTACTTTGATTATTGACATATATTTTTTCCACTCGGCTTTCTTATCCCCCGAGCTTTAGCTCAGGGTTTCGCAATTCCACCGAGCTTTAGCTCAGGG
>JAGLNE010000005.1 GCA_023139655.1 Candidatus Parcubacteria bacterium | reverse complement strand
TTCCGGACATAAAGGGCTTCATAAATACACCGATAAACTTCAAAAAGAACATGGTTTTTCCGAACAAGAAGCGTTTGCTCTTGGCAGTGAAATTTCAAATATTTCCAAAGCCAATAAAATTTGGTCTAATGCGGGCGCTTTTAAAATGGAGAACGGTCGTTGGCGAAAGGCAACTGATTTTGAGCAATCTGAACATACGAGGATAGAGAGCGGTAAAACTGAGCCCCAAACAGCTGTCCGTACTCAAAATCGTAAAGCCTATGGCTATCATGATGCTGATAATAACTTTCACATTGACGCTGGTGGCGTGCATATATTAAGAAGCCTTGATAATACGGCCGGTATCAAACATACTGGTGAAAGGATGCAGATGAACGCGGCTGAAATGCTGCACAAAGATTTGTTAACTCTAAATAGATTAGTTGAGAAAAATGTTATTAGTCAGGAATTAGTTAACACCATTACTAAAAGAGCAACGGAAAAAGGAAAAACCAGTGACCCAAGCGTAAAAATTGAGAAAGTAGTGGTCCACGAAGATTTAAAAGGTTTATTACATGAGCCAAATTTATGATGGATAAAATAGAAATTTTTACCAGTGAAAAGTTTATAAGCAAAGTTAAGCTTGACCTTGATTTTATTGTGGAAACTAATGATATTAAGCGGGCTTTGGAATTAGCCAAAGGATTGGAGGGGATGCTTAAGAAACACGGCAGTAGAATCGGGGAATACAAAGAGATAGCAAAGTTTTATGATGAGGCCTTGATTAGGTTAAAATTTATAGCCTTGCCACTCTTGGATGACAACGACGCAATTGATTTGATTTCCAGATATTTTAATTGGCATTTTTATTTGGAAGATTATGATTTGTGGAGTAAATTCCGACAGAAGCTAATGAATGTAGTGGTTTATGAAGATCGGGACAAAATAAAGGACAGTTTAAAAAATATGCTAGTAAATAGTGAGGTTGTTATAGCTCATTCAGGAGAGAGAAAAACTATAAAGTCCTGGCTGAATCATTATAATAGCTCGCTCGGTAGCGGTAAAGCTGATAAGCTTAAATTAATTCAATTTTTAACTGACCTTGATAAAGTTAAGGGACTAAGCGAAGACAATAAACATAGATTAAAAGTTTTATTTGATTTTTATGAACGTTTAAAATATTCTTCACTTACTCCGGAAGGTTTTGAAGAAGATATACCAATTGTGATTAATGGAAAATATTATATTTTCAAACAAGGTAAGCTGGAATTAATAAGCGGCGGACAGGAAAGAAAGATAAGCGGTCCGCCAAAGACTGCAGAAGAAAAAGAGATAGATAAAATGAAAATAGAAGAGGAGAAGTATATGGCCGGTGGGCTGGAGCAACAGGCGATTGAGGAGGAGATGGAGAAAAAGAAAAAAGTTGAGGATTTAAGGGCTGTGGCCAGTAAATATAAGCCAGACAGCCTGGAATACAAGGCAATGATGGAGGAGATAGAGAAAATAACGAAATAGCGGTCGGGATCCGATCGGAGCGAGGAGCGCGAACGCGAAACTTGATAAACTAGCGTACGCTCCGCTAACGCGTACCGTCCGCTTATGCAAGCAAAATATCGGAAAAAGAATTTTTATAAAGGCGCGTATTATCATGTTTATAACCGAGGTGTTAACAAAGAAAAAGTATTTTTTGAAAGTGATGATTTTATTTACTACATAAGCAAGATTAGGCAGTTTAAAAATAAATATAAAGTAGAAATAAGCGCCTATAGCCTGCTTGATAATCATTATCATCAGTTATTAAGACAGTTATCCGATACACCGATTAATAAATTTTTATTAGCTCTTAATACCAGTTATGGGAACTATATTAGTAAGAAATATAAAAGAGTCGGACCTTTAATGCAGGATCGATATAAGCAATCAATTATTGATGAAAGATATTTATCTTGGTATTCTGTTTATGTAAATTGTAATTATGAAATTCATGGTTTGGGCAAAGCAGAAAATTATACCTGGTCAAGTTTTTCAGATTATGTTGGATTACGAGACGGAACCTTGTGTAAGCGCGGTCGGGATCCGAGCGGAGCGAGGAGCGCGAACGCAAAACTTGACAAAGGTGAACCTTACATAAAGTAGTACTTTGTGTAAGATAGCATCTGACATAAAGGTATGTTTTGTGTAAGGTAGTGATTAATATAAGAACAAAAATTGATAATTTGTGTTGAAATAGTATATAAAAAAAGTAGGCAATGAATAAGAAATTGCTAATATTATTATAATATACGCAATTTTTAGCAAGAGAATAAACGGTTTTTTTAGGGAATATAATTGCGTACGCTCCGCGAACGCGTACCGTCCGCCGTGAGCGGTCGGGATCCGAGCGGAGCGAGGAGCGCGAACGCGAAATATGAAAACCATAATGGCTTTTGGGACATTTGATCATCTGCACCCGGGGCATCTCTCCTATCTGGAGCAGGCCAGGAGACAAGGTGATAAGCTTATCGTAGTGGTGGCCAGGGACGTAAATGTGGAGAAGATAAAAGGCAAAAAGCCTAGGCAGAATGAGAATATTAGATTAGCCCGGATTAAAGAACTAGATATTGTTGATAAGGCAATGCTTGGCGGTGAAAAAGATCGGTTGCTAATCGTAGAAAAAAATCAGCCAGACGTTATTACTCTTGGTTATGACCAGCAAGTTGATATCAGGGTGCTAAAAAAACGGTTTAAAGGAGATGTTATTAGACTAAAGGCATATAAGCCGGAGAAATACAAATCATCAAAAATAGTTAATTAGCTGTATAGTCTTTGAACAGTAAACTAAGCAACTAATTAACTAAGTAACTGATTAACCATGAAAATAATAGCTAAATTTGATAAAAGAGTAATAATTGGTGCCGGTGCCATCATGCTGGCGGCGCTCCTCTGGAGTCTGGACGGAGTGTTTATCCGCCCTAAGCTTTACGCGTATCCCGCTCCTTTAATCGTGTTTATTGAGCACGCGCTTGGATTCTTGGTCCTTAGCCCGTTTATTATTTTTGCCTGGCATCGGATAAAGCGGCTTAGGCCAAAAGACTGGGGGGCAATTGTCTGGGTAAGTGTTTTTGGCGGCCTTATCGGTACGATCGCGATTACGAATGCTTTTTTCGCGGCCATGGACGGCGAAGTTACCTTTGCCACGGTCATAATACTTCAGAAGCTGCAGCCGGTTTTCGCGCTGATTATGGCCCGGCTGATATTGGGGGAAAAATTGTCCAAAAGCTTTTACGTTTGGGCGGCAGTAGCAGTTGGCGCCGGTTACGCGCTGGCCTTTGGTAAACACGGTTTTGACTTTGCCAGCCTTGAATTTTTAAAAAGCGCGGCCGGGTTTGCTGTTTTAGCGGCCTTTGCCTTTGGCTCGTCAACCGTATTTGGTAAGCGAATCGTTAATCATTTGGATTTTCCCTCCACCACCGCGCTTCGGTTTGGAATTACTTCGGTTTTAGCCTTAATTTTGATAATTATTAATAAAGATATATTTAGCATTAATAGTTTGGGAACAGCTACCTGGGGCTGGCTGGTATTAATCGTTTTTAGCTCCGGTGCCGTGGCCATGTTTGTTTATTATTATGGCCTTAAACGGATATCAGCTTCTGTGGCCACGATTTGTGAGTTGTTTTGGCCCTTATCTGCTGTCATTTTGGATTATATTATTAATAAAAACGTATTAAATACGACCCAGATAATTTCTAGCCTAATACTTTTAATCGCATTTTTTCAGATTATCAAGACTGGCAATGCTTTGAAAAATTTTAAGTTTAAGGCGCGAGTAATTACCGGCCTTGGCCGCGGCCACCAGATTGGTTCTCCGACCATTAATTTGGACAAGGTTGATTTGGATATTAATCATGGAATTTACGCGGTAAAAGCGATTATTGGGGACAGGGAATATAAGGGTCTTATGCATTTTGGCCGCAAGGAGACCTATAACGAGCCAGTTTCTTTGGAATTATATATTAAAGAGGATATACCTGATCTTAAATCAGAAGTTGTGGAAATAGTGATTCAGAAAAGATTAAGAAATATTAAAAAATTTAAAGACTCCAGTGGTTTGCAGCAACAGATAAAAAAAGACATGGAGGTGTTATGATTTTAGAAATATGATAGGATATTTAGAAAAATTTAATGAGTTACCCCAAGGAATCCGCGACGCGGTTTCCAAGAAAGAGGCGGTAGAAGCGATAAACCATCTGGAGCAGGAGTATAAGATCAGTCTGGCTACGGCTGTAATGCGGGTGATGGTTAAGGACGTCTCTCTGGTGGACCTGGCCAAGTTTTTTGTGTTTGAAAACAGTCTTGAGGCTAAACAGGCGGAAAAATTAGTTGAGGAATTAAAAATAAAGGTTTTTAAAGACGTGTCTGCCCATTTGGGTTTTGTTCCCGATCTTGGTGCCGGCGCTACCGGGAGTATGCCGTCGACCGCGCTTGTTAGGAGTTCAAATTTTTATTTTTCTCCCAAAGACGAGGAGGAAGTAAAGGAATTAACGCGGACAATGGGCACGGAAAACAAAAAAGAAATAGAGAAAAAAGAAATAAATGATAAAGAGCTTTTAGTGGTAGTTGGCATGATCAGTAAAGAGTTAAGTTTTAATTTTAGTTCCGCTGAACTGCATAAAAGATTTAATAATGTAATACTTACTTACGCTAAGGGAATACGCAATAAATTAGACACCAAGAATACTTTAATGAAAGAAGTTGGAACCGGTGGATTGGGTTTAAACGAGGCCTTGTCCAGAAAGTCCTTGGTAGTTGCCGACAGGATGATGATGGAACAAGAAAATAACAATGCCAAGACCTTGGAGAGCAAACCAAAACCGGTCAAGCCAGACAAAGATGAGCCCAGCCCCTCCATGGCGTCGGATAAGCCTTTGGCAGATAAAAAAGAACAGCCGACCATTCTGGCCGCGGACAGAGATGTGACTTATGATTTTAAAGCTCTTAGAGAAAAAGAAGCACCGGCCCCTCCTCTCCCTCGACCTGGTTTCTCTCAATTTGATTCGGGACAGGCGGGACAGGCAGCCTCTCTCCCCGACGGGGGAGGTGAACAAGAGGCGGTGAAAGATCAACTTGGCAAAAAAGAGGCCTTGGATCTACATACGATAAATTTACGTAAGAATACTCCAGTTAAGTCGATTGTAGATAAGCCAAGCGAAGCGCCGGCCAAAACAGAAGCAATGACAAATATTGCCACTGGTCCGCGTACCGCAAATTTAAGCAATGGCAAGAAAAGAGTTGAGGATGTTAAATATGTCCCCAAGCTGACTGGCCCGGTGGACGAATTAAAGGAAATGGATATTCTTAATTTCCGGCGTCTTAATTCGGACGCGAAAACCGCAACTAATAAAATAATTGAGAAAATAAAATTTTTGGAAGACGATAGTTACGAGAAGCGTTTAGCCGGGATAAGGGCTTGGCGGAAAAGTCCGGCCAATAAGTTATATCTCTCTATCGGGCAAGACAGCATAGGGGGCCGAAAAGGAATTGACGCCGTGATCGAAGAGCGCCAGCAGAATAACAAAGACTATTTAACACCGCAAGAATTTACCGCTATAATGGACATGAACAAGGCGCTCAGATTTTAAGGTGTTTTTTAAACGACTGGTGGATAATTAATAATTCGAATCATTTTAAGACTTTATCCGCGGAATTAACGCGGATACCTACGCGGATATTACGCGGAAGAGTTATCCGCGTTAAATCAGCGTAGAAATCAGCGTAACATCCGCGGTAATAAGGCAGGGAGCAAAGTAAACTCTAATAACAAAAGCAGATATTTAAAGCACTTTTTCGCTAAACATAGTATGCAGCAATTCACCGTACCACAATTTATTGACGTGGAGGATAAAATAATCGGGCCGATCACTGCCCGGCAATTTGTAATAATGCTCTGCGGATTTCTATTGATCGGTATCTGTTATCGGTTGTTTAGTTTTACTGCTTTTATTATGATCGGGATATTAATTTTTGGTATTTTCGGCACCTTTGCTTTCCTTAAGATTAATGGCATGCCGTTTCATTTTTTTGTATTAAATTTTGCTCAAACATCAAAGCGCCCGAGTCTTAGGGTGTGGAACAAGGAATTTCAAAAAGATTTGACTATTCAAGAAGAAAAAGAGACCAATATTTCGGAAGTACCCGTGTTTGAGCAAAGACATTATACTGCTTCTCGCTTAGCTGAGTTATCTTTGATAGTTGACACTCAGGGAGTTTATCGGGGAGAAGTTGATCGGGATATTGATATTAAGGCCAGCCAGACCAAGGAAGAAGATAGCGAAAAGAATAAGGATAAGATTGAGTTAGTAAATTAGCGATTATTAACATATTTAGACGACAGACAACAGAAAGCGAATGATAAACTGCTATCTGCCGTCTGCTGTCTGTTGTCTAAAAAAGTTTACTATAGTTAATACAAGTTAACATAATCAATATATAGAAATTAATAATAACGTATAAGTCTGATAGTATGGCGAAAAAAAGAAAAGACAGTTTAGCGCGCAATAAGGTCCGTGTTTCCACACAGCAATATTTAGATATCGCTGAGATCAAGGAAGATACGGTAATAATGCGGGACGGCACTCTGCGGGCAGTGCTTTTAATATCCAGTATTAACTTTGCTTTAAAGAGTGAGGACGAGCAAAACGCAATTATTTCGGCTTATGTTAGCTTTTTAAATAACATTGATTTCCCTTTGCAGATTGTTATTCAGTCTAGGGAGTTAAATATTGATAGTTATATTGAAACTTTGAAACAAAAAGCCAAAGAGCAAACCAATGAGCTCTTGAAAATACAAACCAGTGAGTATATGCAGTATATTAGCGAACTTATATCTATGAGCAAGATCATGAATAAGCGTTTTTACATCGTGATACCTTACAATCCGATGTCGGATAAGCAAAAACATTTTTTTTCCCGCTTTTTTGATATTTTTAAACCAGGGGTTTTAATTCGGATGAAAGCGGAAAAATTTAAGCGTCGCCGGCTTGAATTAACCCGCCGGGTGGATAACATAATGTCCGGATTAGGATCAATCGGCTTGGGCGCCGTGCAGCTTGATACGCAAGGCTTAATTGAGCTATACTATAATTCATATAATCCATCAACGTCAGCTAATCAAAAGTTGGTTGATGTTAACCAATTAAGGGTAAATTAACGGTTTTATGGCCCTATTTTCAAAAAATAAAAAACAACTTACGTTACCGGATAAGGATGAAAACACGGACGACGCGATGCTTGGGCAAACAAGCAACCGGATTAGCCAGGCGGATATAACAAAGGAGTATATTGAGGAAGAAAAAGCTTATCGGCGCGGCGCTATTTCAATAAAGGATTTGATCTCTCCGGCCAGCTTTAAAATAACTCCCAATTATTTGATTATCGGAGATAAATTCGCTCGGACGATTTTTGTAATTAATTATCCGCGTTATATCAGTGTTGGCTGGTTTTCGCCGATCATTAACCTTAATTCAACTTTTGACGTATCAATGTTTTTTTATCCGGTTGCCAGCGCCATAATACTCAAGCAATTAAAAAAGAAAGTTGGCAGCCTGGAAGCGCAGATTATTTCCGACGCGGAGAAAGGCGCGGCCCGCGATCCTTTGCGCGAAACAGCGCTTAGGGATATTGAGGCCTTGCGAGACGCCCTGACTCAGGGAATTGAGAAATTTTTTCAGTTTGCCTTATATGTTACGGTGTATTCGGAGACTAAAGAGGAGTTAGACAAATTAACGGCTGAAGTTGAAAATATTTTCGGTTCTCGCCTGGTTTATTCTAAAAAAGTCCTTTATCAGGCTGAGCAAGGATTTAATTCCACCATGCCGCTAGGTAATGATGAGCTGTATATAACCTTTAATATGAATTCTTCGCCGATCGCCTCTTCTTTCCCTTTTATTTCCAGCGAACTGACAACTGACAACGGTATTTTATACGGCATTAACCGGCATAATAACAGCTTGATCTTGTTTGATCGCTTTAGCCTGCAGAATGCCAATACGGTTGTGTTTGCCACTTCCGGCGCCGGTAAAAGCTACGCGATCAAATTGGAGGTTCTTCGTTCGCTAATGATCGGTACGGAAGTAATTATTATTGATCCGGAATATGAATACAAGCATTTATCCGACGCGGTTGGCGGAACGTATATTAACGTGTCTTTATCCAGCGAAAACAAGATAAATCCTTTTGACCTGCCTCGTTCGGTCGGCGGCGAATCCAAGCCCGGCGATATTATCAGGAGCGCGGTTATTACCGTTAAGGGCCTGATCCGCTTGATGCTTGGCGAATTAAGCCATGAAGAAGATTCCATAGTTGACCGCGCTTTACTGGAAACTTATGCCAAGAAGGATATTACTCCGGATTGTGATCTAAGCAAGATTGAAGCGCCGATCATGCAGGATTTTCAGGATATTCTGGACGGCATGGAAGGGGGCGCGGAGTTGTCTTTAAGGCTAAAAAAATATACCCAAGGGACATTCTCAGGCCTTTTTAA
>JAGLNE010000049.1 GCA_023139655.1 Candidatus Parcubacteria bacterium | reverse complement strand
CCTCCACGATGTCAACGTGGCGCTCTAACCAGCTGAGCTATATGCCCATATATTTAGTGTACGCCCAGATGGACTTGAACCATCGACCCCCACGTTATAAGCGTGGTGCTCTAACCACTGAGCTATGGGCGCTAAATTAAAAAAATACTAACCACTTGCCTGCCCGACCGATTCTGCAGGAAGCCGGGCGGGAGCTATGGGCGCTAAACAAAAAAAGGATCTCCATCCTTATCGTGTACAATACCACTTTTTTACCAGAATTTCAAGTTATAGGGACAATTGCTCTAATTTTTCTTTTACGTCTGAAATGATTTCATTCTCAGCTTCACTCACTGGCTTGTCTATAATAATTCTAGCCAGTTTTTTAGTGCCGCTGGGTTTAAATGATTTAACCAAGTCCAGGGCGTTTACATTTTTAGTGGAATAGATCTGCACCTTGGTTGCCTTGGCCTTAGTTTCTTTTTTAGTGATCTCATAAATAAGCAGGATGATACGAGCTTGGGGGATATTTATCATTAGCTCGTCAATTACTTCAGATAGGTCGTCTTCGGTAGTTTCTGTTTTGGTAAAGTCCACTTCGGTGAGCACTGACCAAGTTAATTTGTTTTTTAAGCTGCTGTTTAGCCTGGCCAGAACCCGGCCCCAGAGTTTGAGCACGGCAAGCGAGCGGGAGCGGTAGAGCTGGTTAACGATCTCTGCCCTACGGGCACCCATAGAGACAAGCTTGGAAGTAATGCTCAGGGCCCGGGGAGTAATGTTTTGAATTTTAAAACTTCTGGTTTTGGAGATTATTCCGGCGAGCAAGCAAGTGGCAATATCCTCGTCTATCAGGTCATTAGTAGCAGTTGTAAACAAATTAAATAATATTTCTGAGGTGGAAATCGCGGTTATTTCCACATGATTGATTTGGGCATAGGCTTCATTGTGCGAGTGGTGGTCAATATTTATAACCGGAATTTGATAGAAGAATTCCGTGTCATTGTCATAGATGGCGCCGAGTGATTCCAGATCCGGCGTATCTAGGGTAATAATAAGGTCGTATTTAAAGTTGCCGGAGCGGGTGCGCACATCACTAGCGGTAAAAAAGCCTTCTTTGGGGGAGATAATAAAATTAAGGGTATTATCCTCAATTTTATATTTGATTTGCCCGACCTTAGCATTACTAATATCCAAAGAGACAATAAATTTACGCAGATTATCCAAAGAATTTTGAATCACGCTAAAGCTGGGCAGGAAGTTGAAGACGCTACTTTTTTCAAATGGCTCGGCAATTACATCTACTTTCTTATCCATTTTTTTTAAGAGTAAATAAAAAGCCAAGGCTGACGCCACTGAGTCGCCGCTCCAGGTTTTCTTGAAAGTAATAAGGATATTACTCGCTTTTTTGATTTGTTCTAAAATTTGTTGTTCTTGTGATAACATGATACGAATGACGCGAATAATATACGAATGACGCGAATAATTTTAAATAATGAAAAAGCCCGGGCAGTGTTTATTTATTAGTATGCCGGGCATGGAAGACTAACATACCAATATATAGTAAATCAGGGGTAATGTCAAGGGAATATTGCAATTATACAAGATTCACTATAAAACCGCAAATTCTTGCCAAATTTAGCGATAAATGGTAACGTTAAGCATATAATAACTACCCCCACCTCACCCCAGCCCCTCTCCTTCGCAAGGAGAGGGGAGAGAAAGGAAGGGGGATTATAATTATGAAAAAAGAACTACCAAAGGCCTATGAGCCGCAAAAATATGAAGATAAGATATATAAGACCTGGGAAGAGTCCGGGTTTTTTAATCCGGATAATTTGGATGTAGATGACCAGGCCGAGAGCTACACAATTGTTTTACCGCCGCCAAACGTAACCGGCACTCTTCATATGGGTCATGCCGCTATGCTCGCAGTTGAAGATATTTTGATTCGATATAACCGAATGCAAGGCAAGCGTGCTCTTTGGGTACCGGGAACCGACCATGCGGCGATTGCAACGCAAACCAAGGTAGAAAAAATAATTAAAGAAGAAGGTGAAACCAGACACACCCTAGGACGGGATAAATTTCTTAAGCGGGTGCGCGCCTTTGCCCAAGAGTCGCATGACACAATTGTTAATCAGGTTAAAAAAATGGGCTCATCCTGCGATTGGAGTCGCGAGGCTTATACTCTGGACGAAACCCGGCACCAGGCGGTAAACAGTGTTTTTAAACTGATGTATGATGACGGCTTGATTTATCGCGGCAAGCGAATAGTGAATTGGTGCCCCAGGTGCCACTCAACCCTGGCTGACGATGAGGTGGAATACAGAGAAGAAGACGCTAAGCTGTATTGGATAAAATATGGGCCTTTTGTTTTGGCCACAGCTCGACCCGAGACCAAGCTGGGGGACACAGCCGTAGCGGTTCATCCAAAAGACAAAAGATATAAGGATATGGTTGGTAAAGAATATGATATTCCCGGAGTTTTAGGTGAATTCAGAGTCAAAGTAGTGGCCGATCGGGCCGTGGACATGGAGTTTGGCTCTGGCGCAATCAAAGTAACACCAGCGCATTCATTTGTTGATAATGAGATTGCCGAGCGGAACGGCGTTGGCATGCGCCAGATTATTGATGAGGACGGCAAGATGATGGAGAATTGTGGCAAATACCAGGGAATGACTACAACTGAAGCTAGAAAAGAAATTGTCAAAGATATGAAGAAAATGGGCTTGATTGACCATATTGAAGATGATTATAAACATAATATCGCGGTATGTTACAGGTGTGATACGCCCATAGAGCCACTCCCTAGTTTGCAATGGTTTATTGATGTTAATAAACCGCTGCGCGGCAGAAAACAGAAAACAGAAAACAGAAAACAGAAAATTGATTGGGAGGGGAAGAGTATTAAGGATGTTTGTTTGGAAGTGATAAAAGAAGGCAAGATTAAGATTGTGCCAAAAAGGTTTGAAAAGAGCTATTTTCACTGGATGGAGAATTTGCGGGATTGGTGTATTAGCCGGCAGATTTGGTATGGGCACCAGGTGCCGGTGTGGTATCGGGCAGGGAACAGGGAACAGGGAACAGGGAACAATAGAGATAAAGAGATTTACGTTGGAGTGGAGCCGCCGGAGGATAAAACAAATTTTGTATTTTTGCATGGTTTTTATCGGACGCGGGAAGTAAAGGATCCACTAAATTGGTTGAATCAAAAATTAGCCAGAAAAGATAATTTTTGGGAGATTTTGCCAAAGTCAGAAAAGCCAAAATTGAAAGAGCAAATGAATTATGTAATTGAAAATGCAAAAATAAATGAAGATACAATTATTGTTACTCATTCGTTAGGCGGAATATTGGCTATGAAAATGATTGAGGAGCATGATTTAAAAATTAAAAAACTAGTATTATTATCTTCCCCGATAATTCCTAAAACTAAAAGTAAAGAGTTGATAGGCTATAATAAAGGCAATCAGATAGATTTTGAAAAAATTAAAAAGAATGTTAAGGAGATTGTTGTTTTTCAACCCTACGAGGATCATGTTCTGCCCTTAGAAGAAAATGAAAAATTAGCAAAGTTCTTAGATGCTAAATTAATTAAAGTAGAAGATTCAGCGTCGCATTTTAATGAAGATGAGAACCAAGAGATATTAGAAGAATTAAAAAATAATATATGGACACAGGATGAGGATACGCTGGATACTTGGTTTAGTTCTGGGATGTGGACGTTTTCTACATTGGCTAGTTCTCCGGATCAAATTAAAATAGAAGATGGGAAGCTGGTGATAGACAGTGAAGACTTTAAGAATTTCCACCCGACTCAGGTTTTGGAAACCGGTTATGATATTCTTTTTTTCTGGGTAGCACGCATGATCATTATGACCACTTACGCGACCGGGGATATTCCATTTGAAGATGTTTACTTGCACGGTCTGGTTTTGGATAACAAAGGTAAAAAAATGAGTAAATCCAAAGGCAATGTGATTGATCCGCTTACAATGTGCGAGAAGTATGGCACTGACGCGACCAGGTTGTCCTTGGTTATTGGCTCCACTCCGGGCCATGACCTTCGTTTAAACGAAGAAAAAATTGCCGGGTACAGGAATTTTGCCAATAAATTGTGGAACATTTTCAGATATGCAATTAAGAATTACGAATTAAAAATTAAGAATGAAAAAATTGATATCAATAAATTATCGTTGGTGGATGCATGGATAATTAAAAGGATTGATGATGCTATTAATGAAGTATCTAACTCTTTAGATAATTATAAATTTTCGCAAGCTGGTGAGTGGCTGCGTGAATTTACTTGGAATGAATTAGCTGATTGGTATTTAGAGGCAATTAAGTTTAAGAAAAGTCAAGAAACAGAAAAAGTACTTAATTATGTTTTGATTAATTTATTAAAATTGTGGCATCCTTTTATTCCTTTTGTAACAGAAGTTCTATGGAATAATATTAATTCTGAAAAACAATTAATTATTTCAGAGTGGCCGAAAGTTGAGAAATCAGCAGAGGACAAGAAACAGATAATTGAACAGTCAAATTCTTTTAATTTAATCAAGGATATCATTACCAATATTCGGAATGCGCGGGTAGTGAATAAGGTGGAGCCGGGGAAGAAAGTTAAGGCCTTGGTAATTGCCGGAAAGAAAAAAGAATTGATTGAGCCGCAGGCAGATATTATTAAAGGGCTTCGGACAGGGATTGAAGAGCTGGAAGTGGTGAAATCTGGAACTAAGCCTGATAAGGCGATATTTATATCAGTGGGTGAGATTGAGATATATTTGATTGGCGCAGTTGATGAAGAGAAAGAGAAAAAGCGCCTTAAAGATTTAATTGAGCGTTTACGCCAGTTAATTAAAATGACCGAGAGCAAGCTAAGTGACAAGAATTTTGTTGAGCGCGCTCCAGAGCCGATAGTGGAAAAAGAAAGAGGACGGCTTAAAGAATTTAAGGAAGAGGTTAAGAGTTTGGAGAAGCAGTTAAAAAGTTTTTAGGCAAGAAAAAACTCGGTGTTTTACTTTAAACTTGTAAAACTACCGAGTCGTTATTCAGGCGCGGGATGCCCGGTCCCGCCCTGAAGGTGGCTACTTTTTTCAGCGGCGCTTAGTAGCAAACGCCAGGGTTTATACCCTTTATGTTTATTTGCTGTGGGTCATAGCCTCATCTCGATCACCTCCTTAGGTTCCGCCCGATTGCTTTCTTTAGCAGCGTCGGGGTTAGATGCATTGGCAATCATCAGGTTCTTGACTACATCCGGCGCAAAGTGTTTTATAAATGATTCTTGATGTCAGTTTTTGAGGATGTGCTGGAGTGTCAGCGTAGGGCTGATAAAAAAGTCCGCCAACCTTATCACTGAAATCAATTTTTGAACCGAAAGGATATGCGCCAGCGAAAGATCCGTCTGGCCTTGTGAATTCTACATACGCAACTCTTTTTGTGTTTTTCATTCTACCCTCCTTGTGGTTTATATATTTAAAAAATGATCGATTTAAAATTAATATATTAATATAGCATTTTTTTGGATATTTGTCAATGAATTTTTAGATATTTTTTAATATTTTATTTAATATTAGTAATTTTGATGACTAAAGTCATCATAACCCTGGCTTAAAAGCCGGTGGAGAGATAAACATATGGATAATTTACTTTCAAATGAGTTAATAAAGGCGATTGTTATTATTATCGTTTTTTTCTTAGGGTCATATTTGGTTACCTTTCTTATGACCATGCTGGAAAAAGCCACCAGCAAGAGCAAAACCAATCTGGATGATAAGATAATTCAGGCAACTAAATTGCCGGTTCGTTATTTAGCTATTCTGCTTGGTTTCTTTTTTGCTTTCCGTGATTTCGGCTGGACCTGGATGATCAAAGAAAAAGAATTTGGTATGGCGGATATCTTTTTTGTTTTTATCGCCATTCTGGTCGCGTTTACGGCCAGCCGGATAATGAAAACAGTATTTAGCTGGTACGGCGAAACCGAGAAAGGAGAAAATGTAAACCAGACTATGTTTATTTTTTCCCGCAAAGTTGTATCAGCACTTGTTTATTTAATTGCCGCGATGATTATTCTTGGGCAGTTTGAAATACAAATCGGGCCGCTCCTGGCTGGCCTGGGGGTAATGGGCCTAGCCATTGCCTTTGGACTACAGGAAACCATGGCTAATTTGTTTGCCGCCCTGTTCCTGGTCATGGACAAGTCAATCAATGTCGGCGACTGGATCAAGCTGGAAAGCGGAACCAAGGCATATATTGAAGATATTTCCTGGCGCTCAGTGCGTATCCGCACGATTGGCGGCAATACTGTGATTGTGCCAAACTCCAAATTTGTCAGCCAAAATATTTCCAGCTACGACTATCCAGTGCGGTCTTTCTATACTTCTATTGGCGTTGGCGTGGCCTATGGCACGGATCTGGAAAAAGCCGAGTACGTGGCCATGCAGGCAGCGGAAAAAGTTATTAAAGACGAGGAAGTAACTGAGCAAGAAAATAATCCGATTGTTCGCTACAAAGAATTTGGCGAGTCTTCAATTGATTTTATTGTGATCGTTAAGGTTGACTCAGTCCAGGACGAGGGTAGGATCAAGCATGCTTTGATTAAACAGATCGCTAAAGACTTTGAAGCCGCTAATATTGAGATTCCATTCCCGCAGCGGGTGGTGCATAAGGCATAGAGCACATAATACATAACATAGAACAAGGAACATATTTCAAATAAAAAAAGCCCGGGGCAGTGATTGCTTTGGGTTTTTTGTTTTTGTTGACTTTTTGTTGTTTTATTGGTAAAGTCTTAAATCATTAAAGATAAAGTTCTTTTCAGTGGCTTTAGTCGCCAATCAAAAATAAATTGAGGAGGGAAAAATGGAAAAAATTTTAAATGAAGAGATTTCAGCGCTGCCGATTTTAATTGGCAGTCGATTACTTGACTGCAGAGACATT
>JAGLNE010000048.1 GCA_023139655.1 Candidatus Parcubacteria bacterium | reverse complement strand
CAAATAATCGCAAGCGCAAAGCAAAAAGAACCTAAGGCAAAAATTGACGGAATATTTATAGAAGCAATGATCAAAAAGCGATATGAAATATTGATTGGCTGCAAAAAAGATCCAATTTTTGGCCCGGCGATTGTTTTTGGCATGGGCGGGGTAGCGGTTGAAGTGTTTAAAGATACTTGCATTGGTTTGCCACCATTAAATATGGCCTTGTCTTTAAAAATGATAAAAGATACCCGTATTTATAAGTTGCTTAAAGGGTACCGGGGCATGCCCGGTGTTGATATTCAGGCCATTCAATTTCTTTTGTATAAATTTTCGTATTTAGTTAGTGACTTTCCGGAGATCAAAGAGATTGATATTAATCCATTCGCAATTGACGAGCATGGCGGAATAGTCCTTGACGCTAAAGTGATTTTGGATAAAGTAGTAATTGGCAAAAAGATCAAGCCATATTCACATTTGGTAATATCGCCTTATCCCAAGGAATACATCTCTGAATTTATTATGAAAAATAAAAAGAAAGTTATTATTCGACCAATTCGTCCGGAGGACGAGCCAATGGAAGCCGAGTTATTTAAAACATTTTCCAAAGAAACCGAACGTCATCGTTTTTTCGGTCCGATCAAAAAAATAAGCCATGAGCTTTTACAGCGATACACACAAATAGATTATTCCCGGGAAATCGCGCTAATAGCAGAGCTTAAGGCTCAAAAAAATAATAAAATGATCGGCGTAGTTCGTTTAATTGGCGATCCGTTTGGTGAAAAGGCAGAATTTGCCATTGTGGTTGGCGACCCCTGGCACCGTTTAGGTCTGGGAAATAGATTCACTGACTTGATCCTTGACATTGCCCGGGAACGTGGTTATAAAAAAGTTTTTGCCAAATATTACTGCGACAATAAAATAATGGAAGGTATTTTCAAAGGACACGATTTTAAGATAAGTAATCTTGATAAAAAAACAAAATACGCTGAATTAAACTTAAAAAATTATAAATAATGTGATATAATATTAATAACACTAATACACGAATGAACGCGAATGACGCGAAAATATTCGCGTCATTCGTGTTTATTGTATTAATTATTAACTAGCAAAATAAATTTATGGCCTTGGACAGAGAATTGACAGACGTACTGTCAGAATCAAAAAAATTCTATCCGCCTTCGGCACAACTTAGGAAAAACGCCAATGTACCGGATTATGAAAAAATGCTTAAGCAGGCGGCCAAAAATCCGCTTAAATTCTGGGAAGAAGCGGCTCACGATTTGCATTGGTTTAAAGACTGGGACAAAACATTTGAAGACAAGAAAAAACCGTTTTATAAATGGTTTGTTAACGGTAAAATCAATCTTGCCTATAACGCGCTGGATAGACATATGGGCACACCGGTGGAAAAAAAGCTAGCCATAATATTTGAGGATGAAACCGGCGTAGAGCGAAAATTTACCTATAAACAGCTTTATCATGAGGTCAATAAGTTGGTTAATGCACTTAGAGGTTTGGGGGTAAGAAAAGGGGACAGGGTCGCAATATATATGCCAAATATTCCGGAAATTGCTATGGCCATGTTGGCCTGTGCCAAAATTGGCGCGATGCATTCGGTGGTGTATGCTGGTTTTAGTGCTAAGGCGCTGGCTGACCGGATCAATGATGCTAAAGCCAAGGTACTTTTTACCGCTGACGGTAGTTTTCGCCGCGGCAAAGTAATAGACCTCAAGTCAATTGTGGACGAAGCATTAAAGGAAACTAAAACAATCAAGAAAGTAATTGTTACTAAAAATAATAAGCAAAAAATTAAATTTAATAAACGACGCGACGTCTGGTATAAGGATTTTGTCAAAGGACAATCAACCGAGGCTAAGTGCGCTCAAATGGACGCGGAAGACCCGGCTTTTGTACTCTATACTTCGGGTACGACCAGCAAACCCAAGGGCGTGATCCATGTCCATGGCGGCTACGCGACCGGAGTACTGCGCACTATCAAATGGGTTTTTGATCTTAAGGGTGATGAAGTTTTTTGGTGCACAGCCGACCCGGGCTGGATCACCGGCCATTCATATATCGTATACGGCCCACTTCTGGCTGGCGTGACCACTCTCCAGTACGAAGGAATGCCGGATATTCCCAAGCCGGACAGGATTTGGAAAGTAGTTGAAAAATACAAAGTAAACGTTCTCTATACTGCTCCGACCTTAATTCGGGCAATGATGAAGTACGGTACAGCTTGGCCCAAGAAGCACAAAATGCCCAGTTTGAAAATTCTTGGCTCAGTCGGCGAACCAATTAATCCGGAAGCTTGGAAATGGTACTATACGCACGTGGGTAAACGCCGCTGTCCGATAATGGATACCTGGTGGCAGACCGAAACCGGCATGAATATGATTACCCCTCTTCCGAGTGCATCACTTAAGGCCGGCTCAGCTTGCAAGCCTTTTCCCGGCATTATCGCTGATGTGGTGGACAAAAAAGGCAAGAGCGTACCGGTTGGTAAAGGCGGTTATTTGATAATAAAAAATCAGTGGCCTTCAATGATCCGGACAATTTATAATAATCCCAAACGCTATATTAAGACTTATTGGTCACAAGTTAAAGGCGCTTATTTTGCCGGCGATGTCGCCTTTAAAGACAAAGACGGCTATTTCTGGATTCAGGGCCGAACCGATGATGTACTTAAAGTGGCTGGCCACCGCATTGGCACAGCTGAGGTTGAAAGCTCTTTTGTCGCCCACCCTAGTGTAGTTGAGGCCGGTGTGATCGGCGTACCAGATCCGATTAAAGGCGAAGTTATTGTGGCTTTTATTATTCTTAATCAAAGAGCCAAACCAAGCGATGAATTAAAACAGGAGCTTAAAATGCAGGTGCGTAAAGGCATTGGGCCGCTGGCGGTAATAAAAGATATCAAATTTGTTGACAAGCTGCCTAAGACCAGGAGTGGCAAGATAATGCGCCGCGTTCTCAAAGCCAAGGAATTAGGCTTGCCTCTGGGTGATACTAGTTCGTTGGTTTGAATAGAAAGCAGAAAACAGATAACAGAAAGCAGGCAAAAATTTTAATTATGCAATAATTTGTAAAATTTGTTTTGATAAATAAAACAAGGTGTGAAGAACCTTGTTTTATTTTATATTTAAATGTCTGCTTTCTGTTATCTGTTTTCTGCTTTCTCCCTACACATCCAAATTCTGAACTTTTTTGGCGTGGGTTTGGATAAATTTTTTGCGTGGAGCAACGTCAGAGCCCATAAGCATATCAAAAATGGAATCAGCCAGAGCGGCGTCTTCAACCGTTACTTGCTTCATCATTCTGGTTTCGGGGTTCATGGTGGTATCCCAGAGTTGATCCGGATTCATTTCACCCAGACCCTTGTAGCGCTGCACGTAGACACCCCTGTCGCCGTACTCAGCGACGAGGCTATCTTTCTGGTCCTCACTGAAAGCGTAGGACACCTGCTTGCCCTTGGCGACTCGATATAGCGGCGGTTCGGCAATGTACATGTTTCCATTCTCGATGATCTCCACGAAGTGCCGGTAGAAGAGCGTCAGGATCAGCGTACGAATGTGTGAACCATCCACGTCGGCGTCGGTCATGATGA
>JAGLNE010000047.1 GCA_023139655.1 Candidatus Parcubacteria bacterium | reverse complement strand
ACTTCGCCTTTTTCCGGGCGTTCTTTGTCTACGGTATCGGGAATAACAATCCCGGATTTAGTGACTTCGTCTTGTGAGATCGGCTTGACCACAACGTTTGTGTGAATTGGTTTAATGTTCATAGATAATTTATTTTACTAATAATAAAAAAAGGTTAATTAGCACTCTCTTATCTTTAGTGCTAATTTGTGTTACTTTTGTATTTTAGCGGTAAATAAAAAAACTGTCAAGAACAGTTATTGGAATAAATAAATTTACTAATATTAGCAATATTATTTATTAAAAATAACGCAACCAAATATAAACATTTGAAATTGCCACTGTGATTAGCATTACGACCAAACCCATTTTCATGAATTCTTTAAATTTAATCTTGTAGCCGCTCTTCTCAGCCAGGCCGGCAACGACCAAATTCGCGCTGGCTCCCACCAAAGTGCCGTTCCCACCCAGGCAAGCGCCCAGAGCCAAGGACCACCAAATCGGATCAAGATCAAAAAAGGTTGAACTCATTTCATTAACAAGCGGTATCGCGGTGGCGACAAAAGGAATATTATCAATAAAAGCGGAAAAAATCGCTCCGCCCCAAAGCATAGCGGTCCCGGTAACAGCTAAATTGCCGCCGGTCATTTCAATCATCTTTCCGGCCGCCCAGGAAATAGCCCCGACAAACTCCAAGCCTCCAACCAATACAAACAGGCCAATAAAAAAGAAAATGGTGGTCCACTCCACCTCGTGCAAAGCCCGCTCTGGGTTTTTATTATCAAGAAAAAGCAAGAGACCGGCGCCAAAGATAGCAATCGTGGCTGCTTCCATGTGCAGCCAGCCATGGAGGAAAAAACCAATCACCACAATCCCAAGCACGAACAAAGCCTTTTTAAGCAACACCGGGTCTTTAATGCTGTCTGCTTCACGCAATTTCATAATGGCGTCTTTGTCTTCTTGCTTGGCCGTAAGATGCCTGCCGTACTTCCAACGAAAAATCGGCAACATAACCAGAAATAATATAATCACGATCGGAGCCAGATTAACAACAAAATCCATAAAAGAAAGGCCAGCCGCGCTACCGATAAGAATATTAGGCGGGTCCCCAATCAGAGTCGCGCAACCGCCGATATTGCTCATAAAAATTTCAACCATTAGAAGCGGCATTGGCTTAATATTCAAATAGTCACAAATCACCAAAGTCATTGGCACCATTAAAAGAACAGTGGTTACGTTATCCAGGAGCGCGGAAAAAATCGCCGTTATAATGGCAAAAAATACCATTATCCGCCAGGGTTCACCCTTGGCTAGCTTGGCCGATTTGATCGCCACATACTGGAACAAGCCAGTATCCTTAGCAACCCCAACAATAATCATCATTCCGACCAAAAGACCGATGGTGTTAAAATCAATCACGCTAATCGCTGCATCCTGAGAGTAAAAACCCATAAATATACCAAACACAATCATTAAAGCCGCGCCAAAAATAGCGATCACGGTACGGTGAACTTTTTCCAAAATAATTAAAGCGTATGAACCCAGGAAAATAAGCAGCGCGACCGCGCCAGACGCGCTAAATAAGCTCGTGTTCATAACATGAATAGCTTCTTGCATAATTATAACAAGGAAACATAAAGAATATCTCCTCTTAATTTTGTTATAATTAACTTAGATAAGCACGATTCCAACAAATTCCACCGAAAGTAACATTTAAACTTGAAAAACAATAAATCGTTACTTTCGAATGAATTCGTTGGCCTATAAAAGTACTATATCCAGTTAATTTATTTAATTTATCTTTTCAGCATCTTTATCGCCATTACCGCCGTTCTTGGTCGTGATCTGGCTGTCTTTATAAATCGCGTTATATAAAGCATTCTTAATGCAGGTCCGGGTAATCGCACCAACTATTCTGCCGGCCTTATCCACTACCGGGAGAATCCGCCTGGACGCTTTGATCGAGTACGAAGCGGCCTCGATCATGGCATCATCTTCTTTAAGCATATGAAAATCCGAGTGCATTAGGTCTTTGACATGTTTATCTTTCATCCGCCCAGCGTATTTGTCAAAAGTACCTTCTTTACCAAACTGCGAAAACAATGGATCTCCCTTTAGATAAGCCGGCACAACTTCCCTGACCAAAGTATAGGACGACAAGGTCCCTATCGGCTTATTTTTTTCATCTATCACAATAAGGCTATTGGTCCTTTCCTTTACCATTAATTTAACGGCGTCAGCAATTGTTGCCTCTTTATCAATAGTTGTAACATCAGAAAACATGTAATCTCTCACCCACATACTTAAATGGCGAATTTCGAATTATTAATTTCGAATTTCGAATTATTAATTATATCTATATTGTAATGTTGTATTGAAATTTGTCAACTTAAAAAAATAATCAGCCGGCTTATATTGCGCACTGGCTGTATTTATCTCTGTGTCTCTCTTTGAAAAAATTTTTTTAGAGGCCTTATTCTGGCTTTAGTGATGAATGATGATGGATAATTTCCCATTTATCATTTTCGTTTTTCTTCCAGGCATAAGTAAATCTAGCCTCAACTGTTGACCTTTCTTTACTAGGCCCAACTTCAAAATTATACATGCCGGAATGAAGATATGTATCTTCGCCTAGCGGCTGAACATCTTGTTCAATAATTTCTCCGCTTGGATCTTTTTTAAGAAAATGCTTAAAATACTCTTCGGCTCCCGCTTGTCCTTTTTTAAATTCACTGGAAAGTGTGGGTAAAAAAGTAGCGTCTTCCGAATAAAATTCAGCCATTTGCCTGGGGTCTTTTGTGTCCAATAATTTTACCCAATTTAAAAAATTCTGTTTTGCAATTTTCTCAATTTCTTCTTGTGAATTTGTCATTCTTCCCTCCATAATGTTTTAATTGGTTATCTTTCTTATTTCTCTTATTTTCTTATTTATCTTATTTTACTTTCTTATTTTATTACTTATCAAGACTCTTGATCTTTTTCCAGCGCTTGGCCGCTCTGTCGCGGGCTAACTCCTTGGCTATTTTCGCGCTAATTCCGGCAAAACGCTCCTGGTCAAAATGGCGCATATTTTTAACGCTGTCCTCGGCCTGCTTCCTAGCCGCGTCCACCCGGGTTTCATCTATCTCTTCCGCCCGCTCAGCCGTGTCAGCCAAGATCACAACCTTATCTTTTGATACCTCAATAAAGCCGCCGGATACGCTCATAACATCGCGAGCGCTATCTTCTTTAACTATCTCAATAACACCAGGGTTTAAACTGGCAACCAAGGGAATATGACCCGGTAAAACCGTGATCTCTCCTTCCTTGGTAGGGACGCTAACCTGAACAATCTCCTCTTTAAGGACTGTCCGCTCCGGGGTTACTATTTCGAATTTAATTATGTTATTCATATTTATTTTTTCCCAACTTCTTCAATTCCACCTTTCATATAAAAATCATTTTCGCTTTTTTCGTCATGCTTGCCGTCCAGGATTTCTTTAAAACTCTTGATCGTATCTTCCAGCTTGACGTACTTGCCCGGCCGGCCGGTAAAAGTCTCGGCAACGCTAAAAGGCTGAGACAGGAAGCGCTGAATCTTACGAGCCCGGGTGACAGTCATCTTATCATCATCACTTAACTCTTCCATACCGAGAATAGCAATAATATCCTGCAAATCTTTATATTTTTGCAGAA
>JAGLNE010000046.1 GCA_023139655.1 Candidatus Parcubacteria bacterium | reverse complement strand
ATATTTACGAACATGGTATTGCCTTATCCGGCGGCGGCGCCTTGCTAAGGGGAATAGACAAAGAGATCGCCCAGGCGACGCGCATTCCGGTGCGTTTAGCGGACGATCCTTTAACCTGCGTGGTCCGGGGCGCGGGGATTTTGCTTAGCGATATGGAGCTTTTAGAAAAAGTAATATCACCGGGAAGCGAGGAGTACTAATATTAAATATTTGTCATTCTGATTCCGCGAAGCGGAAGAAGAATCCCGTGGATTTAGTGACAAGATTCTTCACTTCGCTTCGCTACGTTCAGAATGACAGCAAGCGCGTAAGTTCACTGCTATAAATGAACTCAATATCATGACCAACCTAAGAAAAAAACATATTGTTTATATTGTGGCCTTAATTGGGCTGCTTGTTTTTTTGTACTCAATTGGCGCTCTACGCCCGGTAGAGCGGTATTTATCGCGCGGGCTTAACCCAATATTATCAACGATTTATAGCTGGGGAGCCGATATCAACGTTGCTTATGATGAGCAGACCAGCAAGGTTGACTTATGGCAGCAAATTAACGATTTACAAGCGGAAACTAATCAGTTGATATCGGAAAATGTGGAACTTAAAGTAGTGGAAGAAGAAAACGCGATATTGCGAGAGTATTTGAATTTTTTTGATGATCACGGTTACGAGCATATTCTTTCTCGAGTAATATCACGCGGCGATATAACCAATGTGACCGGACGGACCGAATCAATTTTAATTGATAAAGGGTCAGCCGACGGTCTAGTAATTGGCTTGGCGGTGGTGGACGAGCAGGGAATTGTAGTGGGTAAAATCGCGGCAGTGAAAGAATCCTCATCGTTGGTGCGTTTGGTCAATAACCGGCAATGCAAATTAGCAGCCAGTGTCCTGGGTAATGAGGTAAGTAACGGTGTTACCGAGGGTGAGTTGGGCTTGACGATCAAAATGAATTTTATCCCCCAGGAAGTTGAGATCAAAAAAGATGATATTGTCGTCACCTCCGGTTTGGAAGAAACCATACCGCGCGGTTTGGTGATAGGCAAAGTATTGGAAGTAAATAAAGAGAACAATGAATTATGGCAAAGCGCCCAGATAACGCCGCTTATGGATACGAATAATTTATTGATCGTATCGGTTATTAAACCATAATGGTGAATAAATTCTAAATAACAAGCACCAAATAACAAATAAGCTCCAAATTCAAAATTCCAATGACCAAAATTATTGTTATTTATAAATATTTTGAATTTGAAATTTGTTATTTGAAATTTATTTGTTATTTGGTGCTTGTTATTTATTATTTTTAATTAATAGGTATGTACTATAAAATAATTATAAATTTTTTTTTGATTGGCTTCTTGGTAATATTTCAGTTGTCCTTTATTAGAACCTTGCCTGGCTGGTTTATGTATTTGGATATAATTATTGTGTTTCTGGTATATATTGTTAGTTTGGCCCAGCCGCGGACGATTTGGTGGTGGATAATAGGTACGGGTATGCTTTTGGATTTTTTGGCTTTTACCCCATTTGGTTTTCATTTGCTTGGCGTCAGCGTGATGGCGGTGGTGGTTTATTATTTAAAGAATAGTTATTTTACCAATCGCTCCCTTTATTCATTTCTTGCCTTAACTGTTTCGGCTACTTTAAGCTATGGCTTGTTGCGCGGTTTGTTAAATATAATAAGCGCGTTAGCCCTTAGTATGCCGCTGGAAGTGTTTACTAGCCAATTTTTTTGGCTGGCTCAGGGTCGGGTAATAATTATGAATTTAATTTTTAGCGTGTTGTTCTTTTATCTAATAACAATTTTCACTAAACGCTATCGCCCGGTGTTTATAGATTAGGGCAGGAAGACATTACATATAATACACAAGAAACAAGACACAAGAAACAAGGATACAAACAAGATACAAATTAAAAATTACAAATATCAATATTTAAATGTTTTTTTAAATTGTGTCTTTTAATTTGTTTGTTTCTTGTGTCTTGTGTCCTTGTATCTTTATGTATTATTTAAATTTGTACTTTTGTTATTTTTTGCATATTTTTTTAATATCATTTATTAGTGACTTAAAGAAATGAAAGGTTTTAAATACATAAAACCCAAGCGTCAACTTAAGGGTGCCGACCCCTTTGTTATTCAGACCGGTAAGGGGAAAAGCGCTAAGTTGTCGATGGTAAATCGATGCAAATGGTCTGAGGACGTTTATATTGCCGATAAAGAGGAGCGGGAAACTATTGGACAAAATTTTAATATTAAAATATTACCTTGGCTGGCTTTGGCTTTGGTATTTTTTTTGGCAATTATTTTGGCTAAAACTGCCTGGTTACAAGTTGTGAAAGGTGAATATTATTTCTCCTTGGCCGAGGGCAACCGTTTGCGGATCGAACGCGTTGAGCCCAAGCGGGGGGTAATATACGACCGTACCGGACGGACGCTAGTGCGGAATAAGGCCAATTTTTTACTTTATTTTATCCCGGCTGACTTACCCCGTGACGAAGACGAACTGCACAATATTATTGTCGCGATTAGCCGGATTATTAAAGATCTTGGTGAAGAAGAGATTTATAAACTTTTATCCGTGGTGGTTGATCGGCGCAGCCTGGAGGCTTATCAACCTCTGTTTATAGTCGATAAGATTCCCTACGAAGAAGCAATGCGTTTGTACTTGGCGAGTGATAATTGGCCTGGAGTAGTACTGGGCCAAAAAACCAATCGTGAATATTTGGTTTACGGGATTGACAACCAGGATCAAAACACAAAAGTGGGGCATTCTTTGTCCCATATTATCGGTTATACCGGCAAGATCAATCAGAAGGAGCTGGACAGCTATGGTGATGAGTATTGGCCGCTTGATTATATCGGCAAAATGGGGATAGAATATTTTTGGGAAAATGAACTCAAAGGCGAAAGCGGCAAAAAGCATATTGAGGTGGACGCGCTAGGTAAAGAAAAAAAAGTTATCAGGCAATCCGAGGCTAAGGATGGAAATAATATTGTTCTTTCTATTGATACTTATCTGCAGGTTAAATTGGAAGAAATTTTGATCAAGCAATTGGACAAGTTGAAGTTAACACGCGGCATTGCTATAATTTTGGACCCTGATAGCGGGGAGGTGCTGGCCATGGTTAGTCTGCCGGCGTATGATAATAATGCTTTTGCCAAAGGGATAAGTATTGATGATTATCAAGTTTTAATAAATCATGAAGATAAGCCTTTGTTTAACCGCGCTGTTAGCGGCGAATATCCTTCCGGTTCAACAATAAAGCCTGTTTGGGTCGCGGCCGCGCTGGAAGAGAGAATAGTGAGCGAGCATACCACCTTTTTGTCGGTTGGCGGGATTAGCATCGGGCAATGGTTTTTTCCGGATTGGCGCGCCGGCGGCCATGGCCGGATAGACGCGCGGCAGGCGATTGCCGAATCGGTTAATACTTATTTTTATAATATCGGCGGCGGATATGAGGATTTTCGCGGCCTGGGAGTGGATCGGATGGTGGAGTACGGCGAGCTGTTCGGTTTGGGCACGCAAACCGGCATTGATCTGGCCGGCGAGGCAAGCGGTTTTTTGCCGACCAGAGACTGGAAAGAAGAAGTAAAAGGCGAGCGCTGGTATATTGGCGATACGTATCATTTGGCCATCGGGCAGGGCGATCTTTTGGCTACTCCTCTTCAGGTTGCTTTGTTCACCAGCGTATTTGCCAATGGCGGCAAGCTTTATCGGCCGCATTTTATCCACCAGATACTTTCAAGCGAGGATAAGCCGCTCGGACAGGCTCAATCCGAGTTGGTTCGCGAAGATTTTATTGACGCTTACAATATCCATGTTGTCCGCGAGGGCATGCGCCAAACCGTAACCAATGGCAGCGCCCGGAGCCTTTTAAGCGTACCCGTCGCGGTGGCCGGCAAGACCGGCACTGCCCAGTGGTCCAGCAAGAATGATCATCACGCCTGGTTTACCGGTTTTGCCCCTTTT
>JAGLNE010000045.1 GCA_023139655.1 Candidatus Parcubacteria bacterium | reverse complement strand
CGGTTATACCGGCAAGATCAATCAGGATGAGCTGGATAGTTATGGCGGCGGATATTGGCCGATTGATTATATCGGCAAAATGGGGATAGAATATTTTTGGGAAAATGAGCTTAAAGGTGAAAGCGGCAAAAAGCATATTGAGGTGGACGCGCTGGGTAAGGAGAAGAAGATCATTAAGCAAGTGGAAGCTCTGGACGGGCATAATATTATCCTTTCAATCGATACTTACATGCAGGTTAAATTGGAAGAGATTTTGATCAAGCAATTGGACGAGCTGGAATTAACTCGTGGCGTGGCTGTGGTTTTGGATCCGTCAAACGGGGAGGTACTGGTTATGGTTAGCTTGCCGGCGTATGATAATAATGCTTTTGCAAAGGGTATAAGCACTGACGATTATCAAACTTTGATTAGTCACAAAGACAAGCCTTTGTTTAATCGGGCGGTAAGCGGAGAATATCCTTCCGGTTCAACGATAAAGCCGGTTTGGGCCGCGTCTGCACTGGAAGAAAGGATAGTGAGTGAGTATACGAGCTTTTTGTCGGTTGGCGGGATCAGGATTGGGCAATGGTTTTTTCCGGATTGGCGCGCGGGCGGCCACGGCCGGATAGATGTGCGCCGAGCGATTGCCGAATCGGTTAATACTTATTTTTATAATATTGGCGGCGGGTATGAAAATTTTCGCGGCTTGGGCGTGGACAGGATGGTAGAGTATGGCGAGCTTTTTGGCCTGGGTACGCAAACCGGCATTGATTTGGCCGGCGAGGCAAGCGGTTTTTTGCCGACCAGGAGCTGGAAAGAAGAAGTAAAAGGCGAACGCTGGTATATCGGCGATACCTATCATATGGCCATCGGCCAGGGCGACCTTTTGGTTACTCCTTTGCAGGTGGCATTGTTTACCAGCGTGTTTGCCAACGGTGGCAAGCTTTATCGGCCGCATTTTATTCACCAGGTACTTACCGGCGATGATGAGCCGCTTAGCGCGGTTCACTCCGAGTTGGTTCGCGAAGATTTTATTGATGCCTACAATATCCATGTTGTCCGCGAGGGTATGCGCCGCACCGTGACCGATGGCAGTGCCAGGAGCCTTCTTAGTGTGCCTGTCGCGGTGGCGGGCAAGACCGGCACGGCCCAGTGGTCCAGTAAGAATGACCATCATGCCTGGTTTACCGGTTTTGCCCCTTTTGATAACCCGGAGCTTGCTATTACGGTTCTGATAGAAGAGGGGGGAGAAGGTTCAGACACGGCGGTACCGGTGGTACGGGAATTTTTAACTTGGTATTTTGATGAATATAAGGGCAACGAGACTGGGGTTGACGAGGATTAAAAATTTTGATATTATAGTGAGAACATCCTTGATATCTTTGATAACAAAAAGCTCCGAAATTTCGGAGCTTTTCGCGTATCCGGGAGTGTTTGCCCTTTTAAATTACAACGAAAAAAACATAATCACAAATAACTAAATTGGAGGATTATTCATGTTAAAAACTGAATTAGCCAAAAAGATTGAAGCTGACTATTACAGGTCATTAGGTATTAACCCCTTATCTGGAATACCACAAGGACTAACAATCCAGGAAGTTAGATTTGCTACTGGGTATTCGGAAGTCATGCCTTTTGATGTTGATTTGTCAACTGAAATAGGACCGGTTAAGTTAAATTTACCTTTTTTGAGTGCCGCTATGAATTCTGTGTCTGGTCAGGTTATGTTGGAAAGATGCCATGAGGCTGGTGCTTGTGGAATAACTTGGCGGGATATTGAAGCCAATGACCAATTGGACCGATTAGAAAAAGTTCTAAATTATAAAGCATGCTTGGTGCCAAAACCAGAAACTCTGCGACCCAATTCCCAGCTTAAAGAAGCGAGGCACATCAAAGACAGATTTGATTTTAGTACGATTCCAATTGTTTCTCATGACGGTGTTTTGCAGGGCATTTTGTTCACCGGTAGTATTGCCTTTAAAGGACACGAAAATGAACCGGTCAAAAACTGGATGATGCCATTTGAGAAATTAAAAATTGAAAAGGACAGCACTTCATTTGAAGGCGTTCAGAAACGTTTACTTAACGAACCTCTTTGCAGCCTTTTGCCAGTAGTAGATTCGCACCGCTGTCTTAAAGGAATTTATTTTATGGCTGATTTTTTTCACGTCAATCCTTCTTGGCACAACAGCAAACCGCTAGTGGGTATGGCGGTTAGTGATAACGCTGAAGATATATCTCGAGTACATGCTGGTCTAGAGATTGGTGTGGGGGCAATTGTGCTGGATAGTAGCCATGGTAATAGCAAAAGGGTCATTGAGCAAGCAAAAAGAATTATAGAAATTACTAAACACAAGGCCGCAGTTATTGTCGGAAACGTGGCTGACATTGATGGTTATGTGAGATTATCAGAAATTGGCGTAGATGCTGTAAAATTTGGAATTGGCCCTGGGGCTACATGTACGACATCTATCCGTACTGGTGCTGGTTATCCAATGTTTTCTCTTATGGGAGAGGCGAGATTTGCTAGAAAATATATGAAAAAAAATGGAAAACCCGCAGCATTCATCATTGCTGATGGCGGTATCAGTAATACTGGCGATATGTCGGTTATGTTAGCTAGAGCTCATGGTTTAATGATGGGTGAATATTTTGTTGCCTTTTCAGAATCAGAATCATTTCAAGTTGAAGGCTTACAATATGGTCCTGATGGAAAGAAAAATTGGGTATCGTATTGGGGGATGGCCTCAAAAAAAGCAATAAAAGAAAAATTATCAGTAAGGTATGGTCTTCAGAAGCGTGCCGCAGAAGGAATTGAAGGATTGGTTCCTTACCGTGGACCAATGTTGAAAAATTTGTCAGAAGATATTGAATTGGTTAATGGAGGTATTTCCCATCAAGGGGCGAAAGATTTAAAAACACTACGAGAGCTTTGTGATGACACTAGGGCTTTTAGCTGGTTTTCTTCGTTTGGTAATAATCAAAATACTCCAAGACTTAAGGGTAATAATTTATAATTCAATTAGGAATTTTAGAAGGGGATTTGACAAAAAAGTTGAATCCCTTATTTTTTTATTTATTTTTAGCATAATTAGCACTCTCTTGACAGGAGTGCTAAAAGTGATATAATTATTATTGTTAATATTTTTATAATATGGACGAGAGGAAAGGGTTAATACTCAATACTATTATCATGGAGCATATAAAAACCGGGGCACCGGTTGGCTCCGGAGTTTTAGTTGAGAAATATGAGCTAAATGTTTCAGCGGCAACCGTGCGGAATGAAATGATGGCCCTGGAAGAAGAAGGCTATATTATTCAGCCTCACACCAGTGCCGGTCGGGTGCCGACCGAAAAGGCTTATCATTTATTTTTGGAGAGCCTGGGCAATAAGAAAATCAATAAAAACGACGAAAGTGATTTAACCAAAGTTCTTGACTCAAAAGATGAGGCTAATTTCCGGGAAACTGCCAAAAAGCTGGCTGATCTAACCGGCACAGCTGTCTTTTGGGCCTTTCATCGGTACAATGTTTATTACACCGGCATTTCCAATCTTTTTCAGCAGCCAGAGTTCGCGGAGATCAGTGTTATCTATGATATATCCGGCGTGATTGACCGGATTGACGAAATTGTTGATGGAATGTTTGACCAAATAGATGTTGGTACGCACACTTTAATCGGCAGAGAAAATCCTTTTGGCAATATGTTTGGCACGATCATGGCTAAATACCAATTAAAGGATAAGACCGGTATTGTTGGCCTTGTTGGCCCAATGCGCATGGATTATTCCAGGAATCTGGCCTTAGTGGAGTTTGTTAATAATGTTATCAATAAATAAATATGAGAACAGAAAGCAGAAAACAGAAAGCAGAAAACAGAAAGCAGACACTTGCCAATTCGGAGGGCGGGTTAGGAAAGAAAAAACCATTAAAGAAAGAAGATAATAAGAAAATAAATTATGAAGAATTGGAAGGAAAGTATATGCGGGCATTGGCTGATTATCAGAATTTGCTGAAGCGGACGACTGAAGAGAAACAGGAGTTTGCTAAATATGCTAATGAGGGATGTGTACGGGAGATATTGCCGGTCTATGATAATTTACGAATATCGCTGGAACATATTGACGTGGAGGCTAAGGGAAACGGCTGGGCCGAAGGGATTAAGTATGTGGTAAAGCAGTTTGCCGAGATTTTAAAGAATATGGGAGTTGAAGAGATTAAAGCTAAGGGAAAAAAATTCGATCATAATACCATGGAGGCGATAGAAGGTGAAGGAGAAAAAGTGAAAGAAGTTGTGAGGCCTGGATATAAATTGAAAGACAAGGTTATTATCCCCGCTAAAGTAATTTTGAAAAATTAAGAATTAAAAATTGTTTGAAAATTATAAATTGAAAATTATAAATTAACCAAGGTTTTTAAAATCGATTATTGTGTATTAGATACTAATGTTTTAAAAACAATAAACTTATGGCATTAATTAAGTGGTCTCCTTTCCTTGACATGGAACCTTTTGAGGAAATGGGAAAAATGATGGGGGCATTTACTCCGGCAATTGATATGTACGAAGACAAGGATAATGTGATTGTCGAGACCCAGTTAGCCGGAATTGATTTGGAAAAAGTAAACGTTTCAATTGAAAATGATGTTTTGTGCATCAAAGGCGAGAGTGAAAAAAAGAGTGAAGTAGAAGACAAGAATTATTACCGCAAAGAGATTCGGCGCGGCGGGTTTTACCGCAGTGTATCCCTGCCAACTCACGTTTTGGGTGATGCAGCTAGCGCCGTGGCCGAAGACGGAGTGCTTAAAATCACTATCCCTAAAGCGCAAGCAGTAAAACCAAAAACGATCAAGATAAAAACCAAGAAATAAAAAATCACGAATTTAAACGAATAGGAAACAAATAAGAACGAATCTAATTTACTCGAATAACTGAAATAAAATTGACTAATAATTAATCTGTCATTCTGAGCGCCTGCCTGCCGGCAGGCAGGAAGCGAAGAATCCCGTGGATATAGAGACGAGATCCTTCGTCGCTACGCTCCTCAGGATGACAAATACATAAATAACTAAAAGAACAAATAAAATGGTAAAAATATCTGTAAGCCATGAGGAGGAGGGAAAAGGCGAAGAAAAAGCACCACCTAAGAAAATAAAAGAAAGCGCGCCGGTTAAAAAGGTGCCTAAAAGAGCATTGCCTAAGAAAATTGTTAAGAAGCCAGCTGTTAAAAGACCATTACCTAAGAAAACCACAAAAACCTATGCTAAAAAAGAAAAAAGTGGTTTAGGTATATTAATTATAGCTACTGTTGTAACCACGCTAGTCGTTGGCGGAGGAATTTACACCTGGCAGAAAAATACGGGCACGAAGATATTGACCGAAGCCAGAAAAGAAGCATTGGAAACCAAAATGAGTTTTGAAGAGCGCTTGGCAAGCCTTAAGAGCAAGCTTACCGGAGTGGAAACAGAAAATGTTGAGCTAAGAGAAAAAGCCGAAGAATTAGCTAGGCGTGTTGAGCTTTTAGCTAAAGCAAAAATAGATTTTATTGACGAGGAATTGGGATTGTCCTTTACTTATCCGGCACTGTTTGGGGAAATCATTATTACCAAGACCGAAATTGCCAGCGGTACCAAATATCTGGGTACATTCACGGATAATGACAAGTTAGTTTTTGGCGGTATCAGCACCAGCTTTGAATTGCCTGCTAGCCAAGCCACCGCGACTTTGGCGGTAATAGATAACTTGGGCTACACGCAGTCGCGGCGCGATTATTTCTGGCTCGGCCCAGGGGAGCGGGAACACGAAATTAACCCGGTGGAAGTTATTAAATTCGACGGCGGGGAAGCATTGCTCATTGATCAAAATAGTTTCGAGATTAATTTGGAAGAGGATAATTTGCCAGTGGATATTGGCGAGAATGTCGCCGTAATACTCAATCTTGATAATGATGAGTATACCGGCCTGGCATTTCTAAATCAGGATTTCGGTATGCTCCCGCTAGAGAGTTACAAAGAAATGATTAGTACAATTAAAATAATAAAGTAATAAAATAATAAAGTAATAAATAATATTAAACAGCATCAGATGTCCAGAGCAGTTTCTGCTGTCTGTTGTCTGCTGTCTGTTGTCTAGTAAAATATGTCAAAAATATTAGGAATAGACCTAGGTACTACCAACTCCGCGATGGCCATCATCGAGGGTGGCAAGCCCAAGATCCTGGAAAACGCTGAGGGCAACCGGACCACGCCTTCAATTGTCGCTGTAAGTAAAAACGGCGAACGTTTAGTCGGTCAAACAGCCAAACGGCAAGCAGTTACTAACCCGGAGAATACCGTATACGCGGCCAAGCGCTTGATTGGACGGAGTTTTAACGATGAAGCAGTTCAGCACGATTTGAAAAATTCTCCTTTTAAGATCATTCAGTCTGGAAAAGGTATAAAAATTAAATTAAACGATAAGGATTATACCCCGCAGGAAGTGTCGGCCATGATTCTGTCTAAACTTAAGGCTGATGCCGAAGCTAAATTGGGCGAAGAAATTAAAGAGGCGGTAATAACCGTGCCGGCTTATTTTAACGATTCACAGCGCCAGGCCACTAAAGACGCGGGCAAGATCGCCGGACTTGAGGTAAAGCGAATCATTAACGAGCCAACCGCGGCCGCCTTGGCCTATGGCTTTGAGAAGAAAAAGGGCCAGCAAATCGCGGTTTACGATTTGGGCGGCGGCACCTTTGATATCTCTATTTTGGATGTGAGCGAAGACACGGTAGAAGTTAAGTCCACTAACGGCGACACCCATTTGGGTGGTGAAGACTTTGACCAGCATATTATTAATTGGATACTTACAGAATTTAAAAAAGACCAAGGCATTGACCTTGGCAACGATACTCTCTCACTTCAGCGAATTAAAGAGGCGGCTGAGAAGGCCAAGATAGAGCTCAGTACGACCAAAGAGACCGAGATCAACCAGCCCTTTATAACCACAGACGCGAGCGGCCCTAAGCATTTGGTTATGAAAATGACGCGAGCTAAATTGGAAGAGCTGGTCGGTGATTTAATTGATAAAACACTAGAGCCATGTCGCAAGGCTTTGAAAGACGCCAAGCTTGAGCCCAAAGACATTGAAGAAGTAATTATGGTCGGTGGTATGACCCGCATGCCTTTGGTGCAAAAAAAGGTTAAAGAGTTTTTTGGCAAAGAGCCCCATCTCGGCGTTAACCCGGACGAAGTAGTTGCCTTAGGCGCAGCTGTGCAAGCCGGCGTTCTGCAAGGGGATGTTAAAGACGTATTACTCCTTGATGTTACCCCGCTTACTCTGGGCATAGAAACCCTGGGTAGCGTTTCAACACCGTTAATTGAGCGTAATACCACGATCCCGACAAGCAAGTCGCAGATATTTTCTACCGCGGCTGACAATCAAAGCAGTGTGGAAATACATGTGCTTCAGGGCGAAAGGCCAATGGCTGGGGACAATAAAACCCTGGGACGCTTTATCCTTGACGGCCTTCCACCATCACCGCGCGGCATACCGCAAGTAGAAGTGTCATTTGATATTGATGCTAATGGTATCCTTAATGTTAAAGCAGTTGACAAAGCTACTAGCAAAGAGCAAAAAATCACTATTACCGCCAGCTCCGGTTTAAATGAAGACGAGATCAAGAAGATGAAAAAAGACGCGGAAACGCATGCGGATGAAGATAAAAAGAAAAAGGAACAAATAGACATTAAAAACCAGGCCGATACTATTGTCTTCACTACCGAAAAACTTCTTAAAGAATCTGGCGATAAAATGAAGGATGAGGATAAGAAAGAATTAGAGAGCAAGCTGGAAGAGTTGAAAAAAGTAAAAGGCTCTGACAACACAGACGAAATAAAGAAAAAAATGGAAGAAATGAATGAGGTAGCGCAAAAGATCGGTACTGCCATGTATCAGGCTCAGGCAGCCGAAAAAGCTAAAGAAGGTGAAAAGGCTGAAGCAAAACCTGGAGATGAAAAGGCTGAAGATAAAAAGAAAGACGGACCAGTAGAAGGGGAGTTTGAGGAAAAAAAATAAACACGAATTCAACGAAAAGATACGAAAAAAAACGAAAGATTTTCACCGGGCTTTCTTGTCCGCCGAAGCCTTTGGCGTAGGTTGAAGTCCGGGTTTGCCAAGTTTTAGCTTGGACAGTGTTACGTAATAATGAACGTTCATATCTACGTTCATATGAACGTAGATAGAAATATTCTTATAGGCTGCCTTTTAGTAATTAAAGGGCAGCTAATTGAGGACATTTTGACAATAAAAAAAAGGAGGGGAATTATGGAAAGACTTATTATGTTTTCTGGATTTGGTGGTTTTATTTTATTTTTTTGGGCAATAGTGATAGATTTTTGGGGGGATTGGACGATAAATGAGCCAAAATTTATAATCTGCTTTATATTATCGCTACTCGCCATGGGGATTGATTTTATTGAAATGATTGATGAGAAAAAAATAAAACCCAAGAACGGGTAAGACAAAAAGAAGAAAGGCAAAATTTAATAGTCTTTGCTTTTCTTCTTACATTATTTATTATTAAATTATTTATATGACACAAGAAAATAACTCAAAACAACATCAGATCAAGATCGCGGATAATCTGCCAGGCGCGGAATATGCCAACGCGATGCAGATCAACCATAATCGCGATGAATTTCAAATGATGTTTATTAGCATTATGGGGCTAAGCGGCAAAGTAGCCGGTAAAATAATAACCAATCCGGGCCATTTTAAGAGAATGGTAGCGGCAATGCAGGATAATCTGAATAAATATGAAAAGCAATTCGGCGAAGTTGAAGTTTCCCAGGCGCCGGCCGGCAAAGAGATTGGATTTAAGGGATAAATTATGGGAAAAGATTACTACAATATACTAGGGGTGCAAAAGGGTGCCGGCCAGGAGGAGATCAAGAAAGCATTCCGGAAGAAGGCGCATAAGTACCATCCGGATAAAGCCAATGGTGACGAAGCTAAGTTTAAGGAAATAAACGAGGCATACCAGATTCTTGGCGACCCTAAAAAACGCGGCCAATACGATCAGTTTGGTCCGGCTTTTGAAAATATGCAAGGCGCGGGCGGCTTTGGCGGTTTTAGGGATTTCTCCGGAGCGGCCAATGGTTTTAATATTAATATGGACGATTTGGGAGATATTTTCGGCGGAATCGGCGATATATTTGGTTTTAGCAACGGAGGCGGACACCGCCGCAGCGCTCGCGGGCGCGATCTGCAGCTGCTTGTTAACATCAGCTTTATGGAAGCGGTATTTGGAATTGATAAAGAGATCATGATTAACAAACAAGTCGTTTGCGACCGCTGCAATGGCAATTTAGCCGAGCCCGGAACCAAGATAGAAACATGCAAAATTTGTAAGGGTACCGGCAGCACAACCCGTGTTCAGCAAACCATTCTTGGTAATATGCGGGTAAACGCGACTTGTGAAGCTTGCGGCGGGGAAGGCAAGACTTATTCAAAACTATGCGCTACGTGTTTTGGCAAGGGTACGGTGATGGACAAGGTAAGCCTGAAAATTAAAATTCCGGCCGGCATTAATAATGGAGAGACTATCCGCCTTACGGGCCGGGGCGAAGCCGGGGATAAGGGGGCGCCGGCAGGTGATCTTTACCTTAAAGTACAAGTCGCTCCAAAGCCGGGCTTTGAGCGGGTTGGTTTTGATGTCAAGTCAGCAGTTGATATTAGCTTTACTCAGGCCGCGCTGGGTGATAAAATAGATATAGAGACCGTACATGGCGCGGTTAAGCTAAAAGTATTGGCCGGTACAGAATCGGGAACGGTTTATAAGCTAAGAAACAAGGGTATTCAAAGGCTTCAGGCAAGCGGCAAGGGCGATCATCTGGTAACGGTTAATATTAAAACCCCGAGAAATTTAAATAGAAAACAAAAAGAGCTGTTAAAGGAATTAAATATATAAAAATGGTTGAAGAAATAAAATCGGAAAAACTCAGGATTAATCAAGTAGAAGATGAAGTTAATAATATGATTGATGAGTTTACTGAAAATCCGGAGTTGATTGGTAATTTGTATGAGGAAGGAAAGACATTAATGGAAGAAACCAAAAAATCATTTACAGATAAAGATATTAAGATATATATTGCCAAAGAATTAGTTTCACGCAATCCCGGGCATGAGAACGCGACAGAAAAAGATGATGATTTTTTTAAAGAAATGTATAAGAAGATTGGTTATTATAAAATTACAGCCGCGATTCATGCTTATAAGGATGCTCAGTATCCTGATAACGCAGAAGATGAAGTTGAAGAGGTTAAAACTAAAACACCTGATAATTATTTTAGAAATAAATACAATAAAGAGCGTAATTGGGAGCCCGGTATTGAAAAAAGTATGCCGCCAGGTAATATGTAATTAGCTAATATTAAAATAAAATTGTTAATATTTTTTATCCACAGTTTTTTGACTTGAAAAATTATTTTGAGCTTGTATAATATTAATGGTACAATGTTAAGACTTTTAGAGTAGTAATTATAATAATATATAAAAATATTATTAGTTGCTATTCTTTTTAGTTAAAGATGATTGAGATCAATAATCTGACAAAAAAATTTGGGAGCAATGTGGTTTTGGACGACATTAGTTTTTCCGTTAAAAAAGGCGAGATCCTCGGGTTTTTGGGGCCGAATGGCGCCGGCAAGACCACGACCATGAAGATCATCACCAGTTTTTGGACGCCGACCAAAGGCACGATAAAGATTGACGGAGTGGATGTAATGGCTGATTCAATGGCTACCAGAAAAAAAATAGGTTATTTACCAGAGACCGTGCCGCTGTATGACGACATGCGGGTTTATGAATATCTTAAATTCGTTGCTGAGATCAGGGGGATAGACAAAAACAGGATCAAAGAACGCATGGCAAACGTAGTAAATTCCTGCGGGCTTAAGCAAGTTATACGGAAACCGATTGAAGAGCTTTCCAAAGGTTTTCGCCAGCGCGTTGGTTTGGCTCAGGCGATCATGCATGAGCCGGACATTTTGATCCTTGACGAACCGACTACCGGCCTGGATCCGAACCAGATAGCTGATATTCGCGATCTGATCAAAAAGATCGGTGAGGAAAAAACAATTATTTTTTCAACCCATATTCTCTCCGAGGTAAGCGCGACCTGCGATCGGGCGATCATTATTAATAATGGCAAGATAGTGGCTGAGGGCAGCCCGGAAAATCTGGTTAGAGAAGCCGGAGGCAAGGAAATCGTTTATATTAAAGTAAAAGGCCCGCGCGACGCGATACTGGAAAAGTTTAAAGAAATGGATAATATAGAATCAGTTGAATATAAGGATAAAGAAGCGGAAAATATTTTTGGTTTTAATGTTATCCCCAAGGCCGGAGTTGATATTCGCGAGCAAATATCTGAAAAAGCAGTTAAAAACGGCTGGAATATTTATGAGCTGTACCGTGAGTCAGTGTCACTGGAAGACGTGTTTATGGAGTTGACTAAATAGCATATTACGCTCTTATCACGTAAAAAAAGTTATAATTAACATAATTTAAACAAAAACGCTAAGATA
>JAGLNE010000044.1 GCA_023139655.1 Candidatus Parcubacteria bacterium | reverse complement strand
AATCCATATCTCCCGGCTTATCAACCCCCATTTCAAGCACCAATATTTCTGGATGATTTTGATCTTTGAATATTATTAATTTCAGCGCGCGATAAAAAACCACTAGCCAGCCAAAAATATTTTTTCCCGGTGCCTCAGCGTTTATAATCGTCAGCGGCACTCCCAATTCATTATTATAATTTTTTATACTGCGCCGAACACTATACTTCTCCTTAAGCACCGTATATATTGCCTCTCTTACGCTTGTCTTGCCGACACTACCGGTAACGCCGATGATCTTGGGCTTGTATTTCTTAATAATCAGCTTGGCTAAGAATTTAAGTTTTAGTTGAATTAACTTTTCCATTGTTACGAATTACGAATTTTTTACAAATTTACGAATAGCCTTTTTGACTTACAATCTTGCTGTCATTGCGAGGAGTAAGCGGAGCGAACGACGCGGCAATCTCGTCTCTATATCCACGAGATTGCTTCTCCCGCTTCGCGGGATCGCAATGACAGGGAGATTATAAATTTTCTCAGCAAAAGTGTAAATTCTTATTAATATTGTAACATAATTTTCGTAAATTCGTAATGATTCGTAATTCGTAACTATCGTTCCTTTGGGATTTGAAAATAATCCAAAATAAATTCAGCGATCTCGCCAAACAATGGGGCAGCTGATGAGGCCGCGTATTTTACGTTCTTGGGGTTATCCAACTTAGTAATCATAACAAACGCGGGATCTTCAACCGGAGCAAAGCCAACAAAGGTGTGATTAGTTTGATGTTCCAAATAACCGCCCTTTTTTTTGTCTGCGACTTGCGCTGTACCGGTTTTGCCGGCCACATAATAACCTTTTACTCCGGCAAGTTTGGCGTGTCCACTATCAATTACATTAACCATCATTCCCGAAACCAAAAAAGCGCTTTTTTCCCTTATCACCCGCCACAGCTGGTGAGGAACAGTTTTTTCTTCGTTGCCATCCGGAGCGACCACGCTCTCTACCAAATATGGTTTCATAAGAATACCGCCATTAGCGACCGCCCCAAATGCGCTAACTATTTGCAAAGGGGTGGCGGTAATGCCCTGTCCGAATGAAGCAGTGGCCGCTTCTACCGGGCGAATCCGATTACGATTCAAATTTATAATATTAGTAATACCTTCGGTCTCCAACTCAATGCCGGTCTTTTCGCCAAAACCAAATTTCTTTACGTAATCAGCAAAAATTTCCGCCCCGGTTTTCTCCATTACGAAAATTGATCCGGTATTTAAAGACTCAGCAAGAACCGTCACCATATCCACTACTCCGTGGCCGCCATAGATCTCGTAGTCGGAATTATTAATCGGCTTTGGCCAGCCTTTAATCTGCACCCAACCTTTATCCAAATAGGTAGTTGAGGGTTTAACCTTTCCATGGTCTATACCGGCCGCCATAGTAAAAACTTTAAATATTGAGCCCGGCTCATAGGCCTCAAAGATAGCCGGATTATTATAGCCGCTCACATCCTCGATCTTATTATAAAAATTTGGGTCATAATCAGGTGCTGAGCACATAGCCAAAATCGCGCCACTATAAGGCTCTAGTACAATAACCGTTCCGCCATCTGCCCCATATTGCTCCACGCTCTCACTCAATTTTTGGCAGGCAAAAAATTGGATAGAACGATTGATGCTTAATATTAAATCATGGCCGTTAACCGGCTGGGTATAGCGCCGGTCATTAATTATCATTACTTCACCGCCAGCGGAACGCTCAGCCAAAATTGAGCCGCGCTTACCTGATAACTCCTCGTTAAAAAAACCTTCCAATCCATAACGGCCTATCTGTTCCTCGTCGTCGTAACCCACAAAGCCAAGAAAATGCGAGCCAATCTCATTACTTGGATAATAACGGTGCTTTTCCAATATATAGTTAATTCCACTAAATTCAAAATCCATAAGCTTAGCAAGGTCCTCTTCGTCTACCTTTCTTTTTATCGGTTCATATGGGTCGTTACGCTTAGTCAACTTAGCTAAATATTCATTTATTTTTTTCTCCTCCAGAATTTTAATTTCCAATTCTTTTTTAATATCTCTAAAATCCAACTTTTCCCTCACGTCCTTGGGACTGAGATTCTTATTGGTATTGATCTCTTTAAAATACTCATCTTCCTCCAGAGTTTTCTCTACTTCTATCTCAATATTTTCCTTGTCAAATATCTCATATAACTTTTCCGCCGCTCCAGCGGCATCATTAACGTCCCGGGGCACGGTATAAACCAGAGCGAAATCCTTATTAATAGCAAGCGAAAAAAGTTCAATATTCTCGTTAACAATATCCGACATAAAAATTTGCCCTCGCTTTGGCTCCAGTTTATTAAATACTTGATGCTGATCGCTGGCTAAAACCGTATACCAGTCATGCTGCAGCCACTGCAGGTTAACAAGCCGATAAGCAACCAGTCCACTGATAAAAAAAACAACCGTCAAAAGAAGTCTAAGACGGTTACCTGCGGCTATTTTCTTAATTTTTCTTTTACGGGCAATCATGGGGGTATTAATTATTTAATAGCCACACTGGTATCGGTTACGCTAATATATTCAACATCATTCACCTTTACCATTTTAAGTTCCTTAGCCCGTTCGTTTACGTTGGCCATTGATTCCAGCCTTAAAGCCGTTAATTCATATTCGGCATTTGCTTTTTCCATTATTAACAAATCAGTCTTAAGCTCAGCCAGGACAAAACCCTGAACCGCGATATCGTTAGTAACAATAATAAAACCAACGCCGGTAAATATTATCAACCCTAATAATAACTTATTAACAAGCTGCAATTTCTTATATTTTATTTTTGTTTTTTTCACACTTTATCAGTAAATAGTAAACAGAAAATAGAAAATAGGTTACTAATATTTCCGAAATTTTATTCGCATTCTATTTTCTATTTACTGTTTTCTATTTTCTTAAAATTTATTCGTTGCACTAATTTTGTATAAGCTAATACTTGCTTGCAAATTCTAAGGTCTACTATACCCGTTCTGCCACCCGCAACTTTGCGCTTCTCGCTCTTGGGTTTATCTTAATCTCTTCTTCGCTTGGCTTAACGATTTTTTTTGTAATAATTTTAAGTGTTACTTTGTGGTCGCAAACACAGGCCGGAGCCGCAGGCGGACAGATACAACCCTTAGATTCTTTTTTAAAAAATCTTTTCACAATCCTGTCCTCCAGGCTATGGTAAGATACTACCGCGATCCTGCCTCTGGGTGACAAAATCTTAAGCGCCGCTTCCAGGGCAGTGCTCAAATTACCCAGCTCGTCGTTGGTCGCGATCCTAAGTGCCTGGAAAGTGCGCGTTGCCGGATGAATCCTCCCGTGCCGGTAAGACCCGGGTACTGCCTGCTTAATTATTTCCACTAGCTCTTTAGTTGTTTTTATTTTTTTGTCTCTCCTGCTGGCAACAATTTTTTTAACGATCTGCCGGGCAAATCGCTCCTCCCCGTATTCTCTCAAAATCTTCTCCAGCTCCCTTGGAGGCGCTTGATTAACTATTGCAGTAGTAATATCCGTGTCAATCCGTTCCCTATCCGTGTCAATCCGTGTATGAGCAAAGCTCATATTCAGCGGAGCATCCAATTGAAAAGAAAATCCCCGACTTGGGCTCGCGAGTTGAGCCGATGATAAACCAAGATCAAGCACAATACCATGAAGAGCCTTGCCTTGTCTCCTTTTGAGGAATTCTTTATATATTTTATCGATGTTTTTAAAGTTGTCATTATATAAACTAATGTTTGCCAGCTTATTTTTTGCTATTAATTTTGTAACTTGCTTGATCGCGGTTTTGTC
>JAGLNE010000043.1 GCA_023139655.1 Candidatus Parcubacteria bacterium | reverse complement strand
TTTAAATAACATTAATTATAGTTTCGTTTACGCGATAAGCGCGTAATCATAAGTAAATAACTAAAATAGCCAATTATTAATTGGCTTTTTATAGTCTTAGTATATAATATTCAAAGTCAAAAGTCAAAAATTATAAACTAAAATTAAATACGCTTATTAAAAGCGTATTTAACTAATTTTAGTAAAATATCCAAGTGAATCTGTTGTTTTACCTTGTTGCGCCGGAGTAAGCAATCGCCCGCACAATATCCCAGGCCATGGCAGAAACCGGAGCATAGCCGTAGATTGCTTCAAAGCTTTTTATAGCCGCCTTTTCCGAGTCCAGATTCCGATCGGCCGGACGGAGGCCATAAGAAATAACAGTAACGGCCGCGTCGTCATGCGGATCAGATCTATCCGGTGCCCTTAAATAAATCTTATTAAAAGCGGCTATAGCGTTGGTTTCGGTAACCGTATCACGCTGATCAGGCCAACGGCCGTTAGCAATTTTTATCACATCATTCCAATCAGACGAATTAACAGGCAATTTGCCAAAAGCGGCCTGAAAGCTGTTAACCACTCCGGCTCGTTCACCCGCGCCCAGCGCCTTGGTGGCTTTGGTGCCGTAAGTGACAAAATTAACAATAATATTACGGATTTGGGCGCTAATATCACTGCCGGCTACCACCTTAGACACAATAGCCTCGTCATAGCCGGCTTCGGCTGTCGTATCTCTAATTGCGCCCATTGCCGAAATAATTTGACCAATATCACCGGAAGCAATTATTCCCGCGTCAGTTATCATCTGCTCAAGAGTAACTTTGCCTGTTTCATCAGTGGCTGCCGGACTAGATGTCTCTGGGCTTATCTCTACTTCAGCCACGGTCTGTCCCTGCCGCTGTTCGTTTATCTGCTGGAGTAAAGATATAAGAGTTCCGCCGCCGCTTGCCGGAGCCTCGGTAATGCTCACGCTATAGGTGAAAGCCGTACCGGCTGAATCTGCCACACAAGTTACTTTTACGTTATCTTCCGTACAGGTTACGGCCGCGTTAGCGGTCATCAAAGGCTGCAAGCCCTCAACTACATTTTGGGCGGTATTGCCGGTAGCCTTAAAACTATAAGTTGTGCCGTTTATTACGGCATTGAATGTTTCGTTCACGGTTACACTGCTGGGGGTAAAGGTTACCTCTTGGGCAGTCAACCCGTAATCGGCATCTCCTATGCCAATCGCACCATTTGTTGCATTGGCCCGGGAAAAGGTTATGTCCGCGCTGGATGTGCTAACAGTATACGCGCCATCCGCCACGTAGCTGGTGCCGGTCGCGGCCACAGTCAGATCAGCCGCAATCGCGGAAGCAAGTCCGGCTGCTGTTAATAAGGATGTGCCTAAATCTACAGTAACCCCGTCAATTGTGACTGAATGGTCATTCGCGTTGGCTGATAAACCGGCCGGTACGGTAATTGTATCGCTAGCGGCTGTATTATTTACTCCGCCGCTAAAAGACGTGAGTATAACACCGGCATTTGCTACCGCTTCAATAAGATAAGCGGCATTAACGGCAATATTGCCTGCTGTTCCGGCAGTATCTTGCGTTAATGCAAGAGTTCCGTCAAGGTTATCAGCAGAAGTTACTAATAACTCAGCGCCAACCCCATTAATCGCGGCATGTACAATCGCGGCCACAGCTATGGCCGAAGCGGCGGCATTAACATCCAGCTCAACTCCTCCGGCAAGGCCATCAGCCGCTTGGCACGCCGCGGCCGTAGTAGTATCGTCAGACAAGCTGTTATCAGTATCAAAATAAAAACAAACCGCGTCACCAGCGGCCGCGCTATCGGTTAAAATAATATATTCATTAGTTATCAGGCTGGTGGAAGCGACTAGAGACAGAGTAGTGGTTGCTGACACTTCGGCCACGCCGCCAGTCAATGTAATTGCCGGAATTGTTGAATTTGTAACGTTATCCACAGTCTTAGAAGCACTAAACGATGATTGAGCAGCTGCCTGGGCCGAATAGATAAAGGCCGGGTTAAACCCGGAAATTCCCATGACTGCCAAAATCATTATTATAAACACAAATTTTTTCATATTTTTTACTATTTGCCATATTTTGATTAAAAAAAACTCCAATCTAAATAAGGTTAAATTTTAATTAATTTATCAATCTTACTATGTGTGTATATTATACCACACTTTTGCGTATATAAAAAATTTTATGTCAGATTCTTTTTAGCCACTTTAAGGCAACCCAGGCCAGCATTCCCCCACTCACCGCGGTGGCGAACTGCGGCCAGCTCATCATTTGCGCCACCTTCACGGCTAATTCCTGCTTGATCAGAAGATCGCTGATTACGCTAACGCTGAAAAAAAGAAAAATAAATTTAAGGGCCGCGCCTACTATTACGCCAATCGCGAAACCTTTATTATTACTTTTGACGTTAGTATAAAACCAATCAACTGCTAATACCAATATCGCGTTTCCTATCATAATGAATGGCACTACTGGCGCCATAATTGCCGGTAACAAACCTCCGGATAAAGCCATTAAACTGGGTATCAGACATAAAACCAACGCGCTTCTAATGCCAACCAATAATAAAGTCAAAATTAAAATCGCGTTAATTATTGGGCCGGTTACCCATTGCAAATGAATAAAAAACGGCAAAATAGTCGCTGTGCCGGCCAGCGCTAAAAATTGGGCAATCGCCTTGGTATTAAGACGGGCCATAACTTGTTCTCTTGTGTAAGCCATATATTTTGTTACGTAATTGTTACGTAGCATGTTACGTAACAAGATTCATAGTTACTATAATAAATAATGTTATTTGTTGATTAATCGTTTAAAATCACTGTTTTCGCGACAATCCCATAGAGCGCGTCAATTTTTTTACCCAGCTCTTTAATTTCCTTAATACTGCCCTTAAGCGCCACTATAATCAAGCCGGTACAATTCTCAATACAGGCCGGCTGTACGTTTACTCCCATCCGGGCGATCACCAAATGTCCGTTATCTGTCAGCATTTGCTGTACATCTTTGGCATGCATTTGCCGATCCTTAACCAAAATTGTAATTGTCCCTAAATATTTTTTTATTGCCATATTATTATATACTGTCATTGCGAGAAGCGAAGCTTCGTGGCAATCTCGTGACCATAGCTTCTTTCACGAGATTGCCACGGCCTTCGGCCTCGCAATGACAGCTGGTTTACAATTTAGTATTCTTCTTATATTTAGTATGCAAAACTCCATGTTCCATTTTATGTCCTTTTTTATGAAGCCAGCTTAACACTTTCAAAACATCCAAATTCTTATGCGCCTGGCGTATCTTTAAATCTTTATCATGAGCGTATAGAGCAGCGATTCTCTTCTTCCTGATCTCCTCATTAGTCGGGATCGGCTGGCCGCCGCCGCCAATACAGCCGCCAGGGCAGGCCATAACTTCTATATAATCATACGCAGACAAATTATTTATGACCGGGTCAATATTTCCAATTCCATTTACCACTGCCACCCTAAGCTCGGTACCGGCCACCTGCAAAGTGGATTCTTTCACACCGGCAAGGCCGCGAACGCTTTTAAACTCCAGCCGCTCCTTGCAGAGGCCGGCGGTATCATCACCGCAACCCAAAGCGTGGGCAGTCCTGAGAGCCGACTCCATTACCCCGCCGCTGGCGCCATAGATCGCGGCTGCCCCGCTGTAGCCACCCAAAGGATCATCCGCTTTAGCGGGCTTTAGCTTAGCAAAATCAATCCCATTTTTCTTTATCATAAAACTAAATTCCCTGGTAGTTAGGACATAATCAACCGGAAAATTGCCTTTTATTTTCATTTCGGCTCTAGCCGCTTCATATTTCTTAGCCGTACAGGGCATAATGGAGACAACTGTAATGTCACGCGGATTTATTTTCATTAGATCGGCCCAATATGTCTTGATCGCGCCACCGCTGTGTATATGCGGTGAACGAGACGTAGTCAAATGCGGGATCAATTCCGGATGATATGCTTCCACGTAATTAACCCAACCCGGACAGCACGACGTCATCATCGGCATTGTGCCCTTTTTCTCGATCCTCTCAATTAACTCAGCCGCCTCCACCATAGTGGTCATATCAGCGCCAAAATTCACATCAAAAACATAATCAAAGCCAAGCTCTTTAAGCGCGGCCACGATATGCCCGGTCACTATTTTACCGTAAGGCAAGCCAAAATTTTCGCCAATACTAACCCGGATAGAGGGCGCTATTTGCGCAACTAATATCTTTTTACCGTTCTTATGCTCTTTTTTGGCCTTTAGGGCCGGTTCAATCACTTCCCAATTTGACTGTTCCTGGGCCGCGCTAACCGGACAATGAACCGCGCATTGTCCGCAAAGTATGCAATGATGATCTTTCTTCTTAGTCGGTACTATTTCCTGATTAGACCCTTTGTCTTTAATCTCCAAATAATTTATTTTTTGCAAATCTGAACACGCGGCAATGCAATTGCGGCAATCAATGCACTGACTACCGTCTATCTCCACGGCATTGCCGAATTTATAAGTTTGGCGCTGTCCTTTCCTGTCTTTAAAGGTCGTTATTAATATCTTATACTTTTCCGCGTAATGAAGAAGCGGGCATTCAAAGCGCCAAATACAGTCCGCGCATTTTTCAATATGCTCGGCAAATATTAGTTCTAAATTCATATTACGCGCCTTTTTCACCCTTTCCGAATCGGTTATTATTTCCATGCCGTCTCGCGCTATTGTGGAACACGAAGTTTGCAATTTTGAACTTCCCTTTATCTCAACCACGCATACCCGGCAATTGGCCTTGACACAAAAATCATCATGCTGGCAAAGAGCCGGAATTTCAATTCCGACTTTTTTAGCCGCCTTAAGCACAGTCGTCCCTTCCGGACACTTGACTGTCTTTCCGTTTATAGTAATCTGAATTTGTTTCTTAATCATAATATTATATTACGCTAAATCATCTGTCATCCTGAGGAGCCCTGCCTGCCGGCAGGCAGGAAAGCGACGAAGGATCTCGTCTCTGTATCCACCCCGGTAGAAACTACGTTTACACGGGGCGCAGCGGGATTCTTCGCTCCGCTCAGAATGACAGTGCTGTTCACGGGATTGCTTCTCCCGCTTCGCGGGATCGCAATGACAGAGCTATTTACAAGGCTAAATTTCAAAGCCTTATATTCGAAATTGATTCGTGGGAATTGTTTAAAACGTTTCTCACATACGAGCGGACCGCGTTAGGTACACTGCAGCCAAGGCCGCAAAAGGACGTGTCGCTTAAAGTGTCCAGAATACGGGCAAACATCTCCCAATCAGGTTCTTTGTTATTAAGAATTTCGTGTAAGCGATAAGTGCCTTCCCGGCAAGGCGTGCACTTGCCACAAGACTCTGACGCAAAAAAATCGATCCAGCCTTTTATTAACGTTATCGGATCGTACTTGATCACAGAATACACCCTTATTGAAGCACTGCCGGTAACTTCCTGTTTAAGCTGATCATGATTTAGTATTTCCCCGCTGGCATCGCCTCCGACCTGAACAAAAAATTCAAAATTGGGCCAATTATTGGTTTCTTTAAGCACGGTTTCTATGGTCCAGCTCTCCGGGAATTCATATACACCGTCTTTGATTATATCACCGCTCAAGGTATAAAACCTTTTCTTTTTATATTCATTTCTGGCAATTAGGCTCACCGCATACAAGGTCTCTACGTTATTAACCAAAGTCGGACAGCCATATAAGCCACTCGTTGGCGGATAAGGCGGCCTAAATCTGGGCTCTGTACGTTTGCCCTCAATAGTATTCAAGGCGCTTGTCTCTTCTCCGCCGCAGTAGCCGGCTTGGCGGGGCTTATTAAACACCTTTATCGGCGTGGGGCCGATAATCTTTTTTAAACGGTCTTTAAACTTGAAATAGTAATCAGGGTTTAAATATACTATTCCCGGACTTGCGCCAAGAAAATCCATAGCGATCTTCATCCCATCAATCACCCGCCCGGCGTGGTGCTCAAGTATATACCGATCTTTTTTTACTCCCGGCTCACCTTCACTGGCATTGCAAATCACATATTTCTCCACTCCCTCAGATAGTTTAACCAAGGACCACTTTTCGGCGGTATTAAAACAACCGCCACCACGGCCGGTCAGTGCAGAGTCTTTGAGTTTTTCTAAAATATTTATCATTTAACTTATTGTGTCATCCTGAGGAGCCCTGCCTGCCGGCAGGCAGGAAAGCGACGAAGGATCTCGTGGCTGTATCCACGGGATTCTTCTCCGCCAGCTGGCGGATCAGAATGACAAAAGCAACCAAATTGTAAATTAAATTAGTCTCTTTTTGCCAATATATTCAACTAGATCAATCATTCTATTAGAATATCCCCATTCATTATCATACCAGGCTACTATCTTAAGCAAATTATCATCAATTACCTTGGTAAGACCTAGATCCACGATCGCGCTGGCCGGATTGCCTATTATATCGGTGGAAACCAGAGGTTCGTCCGACACCGCCATTATATTCTTTAGTCTGGCTGAGCGAGCGGCCTTCTTTAATGCTTGATTTACTTTTTTCTCATCCACTTTCTTTCTGGTAACATAGACAATGTCGCAAAGTGAGCCGTTTGGGGTTGGGACGCGGATTGCCATGCCGTCAAATTTATTTTTAAGCGTTGGTATTACCTTGGTCGTGGCCAAAGCCGCGCCGGTTGTTGTGGGTACAATATTTATTGCCGCCGCCCGGGCCCGCCGCTTATCCTTGTGCGGTGCGTCAACCAGGCGCTGGTCGGCCGTATAGGAATGAATAGTGGTCATTACTGCCTTTTTTATGCCAAAATTAGCCCTAATACAGTCGCTTACCGGGGCCAAACAGTTGGTTGTGCAAGAGGCGTTAGAAACTATTTTGTCGGTCTTTTTCAGCTTATTTTCATTCACTCCGAGGACAACGGTCTTTATGCCATCGCCTTTAGCCGGTGAACTAATAATAACTTTTTTGGCTCCGGCCCTGATGTGTTGGGACGCGTCTTTGCGGGTCCGAAACAGACCGGTACATTCAAGTACTACATCCACTTTCATGCCTTGCCAGGGTAAATGCCGCGGGTTTCTTTCATTTAGTACCTTATAGGGTTTGTTCGCTACTACCAGCCGGTCCGGCTTGGCAGTCACTTTTTTTAAATACTTACCAAAAACCGAATCGTATTTAAGTAAATGAGCCAGAGTTTCGGTGTCAGTCAAATCATTTATGGCCACGATCTTATGAGGCGATTTGCTCTCCAAAAATGCTTTAAACACTCCCCGCCCGATCCTGCCAAATCCATTTATCGCGATATTCATATGATTTTAATTTAATATTTAGCTTCTCCCTCGAATTTTATTTTTTAATAATTGATTACAAACCAACAAATCAGCTACAAATAAAACAAATACATCTGTACCCCAGGGCACCCTCTCTTGCTTCGCAATTCACCTTGTCATTCTGATTCCGCGTAGCGGGAGAAGAATCTCGTTATTTCAGCAATCACGGGATCCTTCGCTCCGCTCAGGATGACATTATACTTATTTGTAATATTTGTGAAAAGATTTGTTGGTTTGTAATCAATTTTAACTATTAATATTATACCATAATATGACCAAAAATAAAAAATAGCCCTATTTGAGCTATTCTATTCGTTTATATTATTCCTAATTAGTGTTTATTATTCGCGATCTTTCTTTTTCCGGTTTAAATCAACCTCCACTATTGTTCCTCTGTCTCCGTTTTCTCCGGGAAACTCAACATCAACCGATTGTTTAAGGGTGTGGTGGCTGGCTACTACTCCCCGTTTTCCATCCACGCTCACCTTGGCCCCGATTGGCGGCAACTTATCCGCCAACTCAGCATAACCGCCCTGCTCATAAGCTAAGCAGCACATCAAACGCCCGCAAATACCGGAAATACGTTCTGAGCCACGATGCGAACATTGCTGGATTTCCGCCATTTCACTGGTTATGGACTCCAAATTACGCAAATGTCCCCGGCAGCATAGCCCACGGCCGCAGTGGCCAAAATCACCCATTATTTTGGCTTCATCGCGTATCCCTATCTGCTGGAGGCGTATAGTTTTGCCAAAATGCCTGGTCAGATCTTTTACCATGTCCCGGAAATCAACCCGGCCGTCAGCAATAAAGGCGAAAGTTATGCGCGACGCGTCAAAGGCAAAATAAACATCAATAAACTTCATTGCCAGCTTATATTTCTCCTTGGTCTGTTTAACATAGTCAAGGGCTTTTTTCTTGCTTGCAGTTGTTGTTATCTTTTCCAGGTCAGCGGCACCGGCCCGGCGTAAGATCGGCTTAAGGCTGGTTTTTTTGTCATTTGTCTCCGCGTCTGCCTGAACAATATCCGCTTCTTCACCTTCTTCGTTTATCTCAACTTTTACAAAATCACTTTCCTTAACTTCTTTAAAATTAATTATTTCCCCCATTTCCATACCGATTTCGGTCCGGACTATTACCTTGTCATTGACCTTAACATTAAGACCTTCGTATGAAAAATAATACGCTTTATCCCAGGGCACGAATTGTACTTCAGCTACTTTCATCATTTTAGACATATCTAAATATTTTTAATTTAATATGACACACGTTTGCTAAGAAAAATCACAATTTTCCTGTCATTGCGAATCCTGAGCTTGTCGAAGGGCGTGGCAATCCCGTGAACAACCTGTCATTGCGATCCCGCGAAGCGGGAGAAGCAATCTCGTGGGAACAAAGACGGGATTGCTTCGTCGCTTTGCTCCTCGCAATGACAGTGCTATCCACGGGATTGCCACGGCCTTCGGCCTCGCAATGACAGCAAGCGCGTAATACTACCAACTAATTCAAGCTAAATCTAATAAATTTCTCAACCTTAATATCACCCAAAATATCTTCAACTTTTTTCTTATCGTCTTTGATATATTCCTGTTTTAAAAGACAAACTTCCTGATAATATTTATTAATTTTTCCAAGCAAAATTTTCTCAATAATATTTTCCGGTTTGCCTTCTTTTTTAAGCTGTTCAGTGTAGATCTCTTTTTCTTTGTTTAGCTCTTTTTCCTCCACATCTTCTACTCGTAAATATTTAGGATTAGCGGCCGCTACCTGCATGGCAATATCGCGGGCCAGCTCGGCTTCACCCGGCTTATCAAGGGCAACCAATACACCGATCTTGCCGTTCATATGTGAATAAGCCGCTACTGTACCTTTTGACTCCAAAATCGCAATATCCTTTATGTTCATTTTTTCACCAATTGTCCCGCTTAAATTATCAAGAGTCTCCTGCGCCGTGCCCTTAGTCATTTGCGCGGCCATAAGCTCCGTGCGGCTAGCCGGTTTATCTTTTTTAATTAACTGCATTATCTCATTCGCGAAATCCTGGAACTTATCATTCTTCACTACAAAATCTGTTTCCGCGTTAAATTCCGCCATGTATCCCTGAGTGGCCGCGTCATTTATCTCCAGCTTGATGATCCCTTCACTGGCTTCACGCCCGCTGCGTTTAGCCGCCTTGGCAATCCCCTGCTTGCGCAAAAATTCAATTGCTTTATCCATATCACCGTTAGCGGCGTCAATCGCCTTTTTGCAGTCACCCATACCGGCACCACTGGCTTCGCGCAATTGTTTAATTATTTCTAAATTACTCATAATATTACAATTTATTACTTTATTTTTTTATTATATTCCTGTCATCCTGAGGAGCTTTAGCGACGAAGGATCTCGTGACTATATCCACGGGATTCTTCGCTGCGCTCAGAATGACAAAAATAACTAATCATAAAAACCTACGCTTTTTTTGTCTTACCCTCTTCAATTGTTTCTTTTACAATGCCCAAAACCAGTTTGATCGTCTTGGTTGCATCGTCATTGGAAGGAATAATATAATTTATATCACCGGGGTTTACATTGGTATCACAAATCGCGATAATCGGGATATTTCTTTTTTTCGCTTCAACCACGGCGGTTCGCTCGGTTTTGATATCCCAGATAAACAGCGCGTCCGGCAAACGGGTAAGCTTGACCAAGCCGCCAACTTTTTCTTCCAATTTGCTTGTTTCCCGGGCCAGTTCCAATTGTTCTTTCTTGGTGTATTTATCAAGCTTGCCGTCCTTTTTATCCGACACCAGATCTTCATATTTCTTGATCATGCGCTTGATCACGCTGAAATTGGTTAAAGTACCACCCAGCCATTTTCCTATAACATAAGGCATGCCAGTGTCTATAGCCAGCTTTTTAAGCGGCTGCTTTACCTGCATCTTAGTCCCTACAAATAAAATCAACTTGCCTTCACTGGCAAATTTCTGAATAAAATCCATGGCATTCGCCATCATTTTCCTGGATTTAACCAAGTCAATAATGTGAACCCCATTTCTTTTGGTAAAAATAAAAGGCTCCATCTTAGGGTGCCATTTGCTTGTTTGATGCCCAAAATGCATACCTGCCTTAAGCATCTCTTCAATACTTGGAATTGTCATAATTTCCTTTAATCCTCTACCTCGCTAATTCCAATATTGGAACAAGGAAAAATTTTAAGAGGTATGAGTGATTTTTTGATTATTATTAATAATAGCTTATGCTACATATATAAATTATAATAAAAGCTAGCTTCTGTCAATATTGACAATAAACAAACAATATACTCTAATCTGCTTTATTAATAGATTTACTGTATAATACCCCCGCCAATAACTTCATTATTATCATAAAAAACCGCGCTTTGCCCGGGTGTTACTGCCCGGGCTGGTGTTTTTAACTTTACTGCGTATTCTTGCTTTTCTGACACTAAGGCCTGTAAGACACTCAGTGTCTTACAGACCTTACATTTAATTGCCTTGTGCCGGTATCTTATCACTACTTCTGTGTTATATGGCATTTTAGGTTCTTTTCCGCTGATCCAATTTACGTTTTTAACAACAAATTCATCACTAAACAAAGCCGGATCATTTGGGTCGTTAACGACGTAAAGGGTGTTTGTTTTATAGTCACAGCGCGCCACATAATACGGCCCGGTTCCGCCGATCTCCACCCCCCTACGCTGCCCAATCGTATATAGCGGCAAGCCCTTGTGCTCACCCAATTTTTTTCCGTTTAAATCCTTAATATCTCCAACAGTCATTTTCAACCGCTCACGCAAAAAAATATTATGTTCAATTATTTTTCCTTCATTAACCAAAAAACAAACATCCTGACTCTCGGTTTTAAGGACAGGCAAATCCGCCTGCTTGGCAATTTTTTTAATTTCTGTTTTGGTATATTTGCCCAAAGGAAACAACAAATGCCTTAACTGCTCTTGTCCTAAAGTATACAAAAAATAACTCTGATCCTTCTCTTTATCAATCCCTTTAATCAATTTTATGTTTGTTCCTTGTTCCTTGTTCCCTGTTCCTTTCCGCCGCAGGCGAATATAGTGTCCGCTTGCCAAATAATCCCCTTGCAATTCCTTCATCATTTTGAGCAGTACGCCGAATTTGATCGCTTTATTGCAAACCACGCATGGATTAGGGGTAATCCCATTAGCGTAGCTTTTGATAAAATATTCCACTACTTCTTTTTCAAAAGATTCTTTGGCGCTTAAGGGATAAAATTTTATCTCTAATTTCTTACATACTGCCCGAGCCGCTCTTTCCGCTTCCTCGTAATTATCATGCAAACGCAAAAAAACACCCATTACAGTGTAACCGGCTTGTTTAAGTAAATACGCCGCAACGGATGAATCCACTCCGCCTGACATCGCGACAACTACGGTTTTTTTATTAGTTATTTTCATAAATATAAAACCCCCACTATTCTGTCAAAACTGAAAAAATCTAAGTGAGGGGATATTTAAAACTATCTGAATAACATAAGCAACTGTCATCCTGAACGAAGCGCTAGCGGAGTGAAGGATCTTGTTTCTATATCCACGGGATTCTTCTCCGCCAGCTGGCGGATCAGAATGACAAATATAAAAAATTATTACAATAACAAAATATTTACCACTCCGCTTTCCAGGAAATGGAATTTGAAAAATACCATGCTGGATATAAACAGGATCAAAACCAGGGTCTGGGCGATCACGTGCTTATGCTGTATTTCTACGCGGATAATAATATTTATTACTAAGGCCAAAATCACCAGGCTTAAAATGCTTAAAAATATATAATTAATATATTTAAGGCGTTTTTGGGTTAGCACTAATTTTTCATCAACCGGGTTCGCAACCGATAGCACCTGGGTAACAAGATCCTTTTCCAAGGCTTCATTTGGACTAATATTTGCTACGGCCAGATTAATTTGGTCCAAATCGGAAACCAGCTCAGGCACAATGTTTTCTTCCTGGCTACCGGCCTGATTTTGGCTGGTTAAATTAACCGCGGGTATTAGCTCGCTTGCCAATGGAACTTCAGCAATACTTGGCGGCAGTGGGGCCTCTTCTCCTTTTACGACCGCCGGCTCTTCAATAATTTCTGTTACCGGCGCAGGGATTGGCTCGGCTTTTGCTTCCTCAACCGCGGCTAAAACAAGCTGCGGGTTGCTTCTTACGGCAAAATGCTGAACCAAAACATTGGTCTGCTTGCCATTGATCATTCCGCTTACCATGGCGATGCCGGCATCAATATAGCGTTCATTTAAAATATTGGCTTTATGCGTTGGTGAGTCCATTAGCGCCCGGTGAACCGATTCGGCGGTGGTAAAATTCATGGCCAGATTCTCACCGACAAATAAATATTGATATTGTCCGCGATCTATCCAATCCCAGGGTCTTTTTCCGTCCAGACTGGTATGGGCAAAATAATCATACGCGACCAGGTCATTAGCTTTAGCTAAGGCAGAAGCACTTAAAGTATTATTCATGGCCAAGTTTCCTAAGCCGGAATTAGTCCGGTCAATATTAACCAGCTCTAAAACACGGTTAACTATAACTGACGATACTCTGGCGCCTTGCGGATATGATAAAAACAAAGAGCCTAAGGTCACGGCTTTGATAAGCAGTACCAGTAAGGCAATTGTTATGAGTGTTTTGGGATGAAGAAATTTAGGCTTATGGCCGTTGCCGTTATGCGGGATAAAATAATCTTTTAGCAAACACTTGGAATCATGTAAAAATTTAGTTAATCCTTGCTTATTTGTGACTAATTCTTCAATTTCTCTTTTCTCTTCTTTAGCATATTCTTTTATTCCTTGTTTGATCTTTTCCGTGCTTTTTCCCAATTTAAGCAAATTCTTGAAAAAATAAAAAACTCCGACTAATATTAGCAAAATTAGCCCACGTTTTTTTATTTTATTTTTAGGTTTTTTCCTTGGCATATCAATATATTTTAATATAACAAGATTATAGCATATTAACTAATATTTGTCAAAACCTATTTTTTATTAATTATTTTCACTAAATCTTTAAAAATATATATCTTATTTCTTTTTTTATTAGGTTTTACAATATAAATAATTTCCGCTTTTACAAATTTATCTATCAAATTAAATAAAGTTTGAGTATTTTTTATTTTAGAATCTTTTCTAATACTGGCCGATGAAAAAACAGGATGCATAAAAATCGCATCCAGTAAATTATAGGCGTAGACCGAACTCATCTTAGTCATTTTTTCTTTCAATTTCTTATGCAATACCAAAATATCATCTGACGCTTGTTTGGCCTTTTTTGCCTGGACAGTTACGGCATATAAAAAAAACTTAACCCAGCTTTTAATGTCGCCCGTTTCACTGACTCCGCTCAATAAAGCATAATAATCCTCTCTATTTTTCTCAAAAAATTCACTTAAATATAAAAAGGGATGGACTAAAAGCTCTTTTTTATATAAAAACAAAGAAATCAATAATCGACCGACCCGGCCATTGCCATCCAAAAAAGGATGAATAGCTTCAAATTGATAATGGGCGATCGCGATTTGAACTAGCGCGTCTTTTTCCAAATCTCTATTTAAATATTTTTCAAGATTAGCTATTAGGGGAATAATATAATTTGCCGGCGGTGGCACAAAACTTGCTTCGTTTATACTAGCCCCCGGCCGGCCAATATATACTTGAGTTTTTCGAAATTGGCCGGGTGTCTTATCGCGGCCTCTTCCGGTACGCAATAATATTTCATGTAATTTCTTGATTAAATCTTCATTGATTGGCTTATTCTTTAAATGCTGAACTCCATGATTTAGGGCATCACGATAACTGGTTATCTCCTGTATATCCACTTTTTTTTCTGTATCTCTACTTTTCTCCATCTTAGCCTCATATTCAAACACCTCATTTAAGGAGGCTTGAGTGCCTTCAATACGCGAACTAAGTACTGCTTCTTTTGTTTGCATGGTTCTACCTAGGATTTTTGGATTTGGTAAATGACTTAATGAGGCATTTAAACCGGCAATAGCTCTATGGGCATTAATGATTTCCTTTATTACATTTTCATAGCTGATTTTTAATGGTAGTTTTCTTGGAATAAACGGCTTAATAGGCATTTTATTAAAATTAGAATATAAATAATCTTTGCTCTAAGCATTGGAATATAATTTTTCTATATTCTAATAATACCATAAATATTATAATAAGGCAAATACTCACTAATTTTAAACAACCATGTCATTCTGAGCGTAGCGCGCCCAACGGAAGTGCCCTTGGGGTAAAGCGAAGTGAAGAATCTCGTGGATACAGGGACGGGATCCTTCGTCGCTTCACTCCCTTCTCCTTCGCTGAAGCTTCGGCGGACAAGCAGGATGACAATTTTTAACAATTCCCTACTCTTCCACCAATTCACTTATCACCACCAATCTTTGCTCAGTAGAGTAAATCGGGTGGCAGGTAAACATGGTTAAAATGGGCTCATCGGTGGCGTTAAGGATTGATACCTCAGTATCATCCACTATTTTCACCTCTTTGATCCTATATAAATAATCTTTTTCTTGCCAAATTATTGAAACCAAGTCCCCTGTTTCCAGCTTATCAAATAAATAAAAGGTTAGATTATGGGGGGGTAAATATTTAAAGCGATGCCCGGTTATTACCGTGTTGCCGCCCTTGTCCGGGCTGGAAGTATTTGGCACCAGCCAGGCCCCCTGGCTAAGCCCGTAGTCCGCGTTGTCAGTAACAACAATCGGCGCGTTAACCCCGATCTTGGGGATTATTACCCGGTTGGGTGAAACATCAAATTTATTTTCCGGTAAGCCCCCTCGGAATTCAGCGACCTGCTCTTCTATGATCACTCTTTCTTCGGCTTCAGGCAGGGCATTGTATTCTTCTATTGTTGATCTATATTTAACTCCAGGATAAAAAGGCAGAGCAATTAAATATAAAACCAAGGCAACTGCAAATAATTCCAAAAATAAAACCAGAACTTTTAAGCCCTTACTCTGCTTTTTTTTAAATATATTTTTTAATTTCATTATTCTATTTTTCTAATATTAATTTATTTATCGTTTTTTGAATTTCATCATCACTTATTTCCTTTGAATAATAAACACTGGAAAACTCATTCTGTTTATCTTGCTTAACAATTTGCCAATTTTTCAACATTGATGTTTTTGTAATCGGCCGGCGAATTTCTTTTTGTTTTATTAAACCTAAAATTTCTTTAGAATTAATTTTAAAATTTTTAAATATCATGGTTAAATCATAAAAATCCCTGTATCTTGCCCTGTCGCTTATTGTCCTGATCTTTTCAGCGCATATTTCGCGAATATCCATTACCCTGACTTTTGTTTTTACTCCGTAGTTATTTTTATACTCCATATCTATCGGAGGTAAAACAACATTTTGAATAAAGTCAATATCTATTTTTAGAGAATTTGGCTGTCCAAGCGGACCATTAAATTTTAATCTCTCCAGTTTAATGGTTGCTTTGGAGGTATGCTCCTTTTTAATTTCCAAAAAATCATACGGCGTGAATATTTTTTTTATTTCATCAATAATAACCGGCTTTTTAACCGCTGTAAAATCCAAGTCTTCGGAAAACCGCAATTGCTTTAAATAAACATGGTGCAGGGCCGTACCGCCCTTAAATATTAATTTTTCGCGCAAAATGGAATTATAAATAATTTTGGATACAAGCGCTAAAAAATAATCCTTTTCCGCGATAGCCAAGGGATATTTTAGATGTTTATTAAGAATTTCAAGTTCTCTTTTATTTAATAATTCTATGATCATAATATACGCGCCATTTGCTATTAAACTTTTTTGAATCTTTGCTAAAACGAGAATATCCGATATTTTTTAATTTCACTTTATTGTATAATTTTTGAGTATCAATCCCTATTTCATCTAACAAAAAACCGATCTTGCGCTGTGTTGCCATGTTATAGCGCAAAGCATAATTTTGCATTTTTTCAAAGTCAAAATTGTCTTTATGTTTTGTTAATTTTTCCAGCATTAAACTTAAAATATAAGAAGTTTTGTCAAAATAAAAATAATCAATAATAATTTTTTCTAAATCGGCTATATTGACCAATTTGCCTTCAATTCGTTTTTGCGAAAAGCCAAAATAATAATTTTTATTAATTTTGACAAATTTAAAAATTGTTTTTTGAAATTCATATTTTTTTGTTCGTGTTGTCGTGATTGAAGTAATCATTTTTGCGTATTGATCAAATATATTATAATAACTTAGCGCGTAATCAAAGCTTACATAAGACTTGTCATTTATCGCATGAGCTATTCTAAACAACGATACATTACTTGTTGATCTTGAAGCAATATCGCTAACTACGACATAAAGCCCTTGCTTAACACGAACAAACCAGCCCCTTTTTTCCAATTGATGTATTCTATTGCCAGCGGCAAGAGATGAATATTCTTTTTGAAATATTTTTAAAATATCGCCGACAGCAACAATATCGCCATGTTTAATAATGACTTTTTCTATTAATTTACTGTCTTTAGCGCTTAAAATTGTATTTTTTGATACCATATTTTTATCATTACTAGTTTATTACTGGTATTAGTATATACTAATAATAAAGCTAACGCAAATTTAACACAACCCGCAACAGACGTAGCAGTGCTACGTCTCTACAATTTCCGCCGCCTACGCCTCCTAATAAAATCCCACCCCAAAAATGTTATACACCCGATAAACGTAGCCCTTTACCACGAGATAGCAAAGCTATTTTTCGTGGTTTACCACGAGATAGCGCAGCTATTTTTCGTGGCCGATATCAACAACCCCAAATAAAACC
>JAGLNE010000042.1 GCA_023139655.1 Candidatus Parcubacteria bacterium | reverse complement strand
TTGAATAAGGGATATTAAAATAATAAATTTCCGGCATTACGCACCGTGTGCCAGCCGCGCAGTCCACTACTTCACCACCTTCTAAAAGACGCGGTAGCATTGGCTCGTCGTCGATATAGTGATAATTGTAATTAGTGGTCACAAAATAAACGTAATCGCCGATCATCCTTGAATTGGCCAGTGAGCCTTCAAAGTCAAGGTCAAGAACCTGTTTAGGCTCACTACGGTTACTGATATCAAAAACTTTAAAAAATGTATAAGGGCTGCGACGGCGCCATTTTTGATAATACGGCGTTTCATATATTACACTGTTTTGTCCGTGAACCACCAAGCGGTCTTCATTTATATAAATATCTGCCGGCCGGGATTTGAAAGCGATTTTAGTGATTACTTCCGAATTTTGTGCCGGATACGCGTTAATAATATAAAGGTCGTTCTTAACCAAGGCATAGACATATTTCCCGTCGGTTTTGATTATATCAGCTTCATCCACCCCTTCAACCTGCACATTGGTTAGGGAAAAATCATCTGAGCCACCGCCATCACCACTCTGAGATGATAACCCTAAATCATTAGAATAACTCATACCGGCTTCAGCTACCATTGGGGCTGATTTCATAACCGTATCCACGGCCATACCCTCGGCAAAATCCATCATCATTTCGCCGCGGCCGTAGCCTATAGGCCCAGACTGGGCATTATTTTCCAAAAAAGCGCTTAATTCGTCCATTGAGGCAAATTTATTTATATTATTTTGCGCCTGCAATTGTTCCATCACCGTACCGTTAGCAACTTTAATATTATCTGTGTTAACTACTTTGTTTTGGCTAGAATTATTCGGCCTTGGCTTGACTTTTGGCTTACTTATACCCGGGACAGTACAACTAGCAAGCACAAAAGAAGCAATAATTAACAAAAAAATAAATTGTTTCTTAAAAACTCTCATAATTAATAATTTAATATTAAATGATTTATGTTATGTATTATACGTTACGTGCTATGTGTTACGTGTTACGTGCTTATTCAAACGCACTGGCATCCATCTCGGCCCAATCATCTTGCTCCTCGTCCCATTTGTAAGCAATCATCTGATGGCTTTTATCTTCCTCTGAGTAAACATAATCAACCTTAGTTTCCGAGCCAATGCGTCTAGAGTAGGTGGTTTTTTTATCCAAAATAACCGGCTTAATAATATACTCCAAACGTATCTTACCCAAGGGACCGTTAAAGACAATGTACTTAATATCTACCCCTCCCTCATCGTCAATATGCTGTTCCCCTTCGTCTTCCAGCTTAAAATTATCCTTGATATTGCCAATAATTTTTGCCCATTTATCTTGGTTCATATTCTCATATTTTAATACCTAATAACTATTTTCCGCGCCTGTCCTGAGCTTGTCGAAGGGTTATATCAGCGTATTGATCTGCGTACAATCCGCGGATTTAACGCGGATCAAAACGCAGATTTTACGCAGATGCTTAAATGTCTTAAAACGTACTACTAATAATAGACGGCTTTGGTTTCCATGTCGCGCTTTCTATTCCTAGCTGTATGGTTGGATATTATTCCACGGGCCAACAAGTGATCAATTGACTTATTCATAGTTATCATTCCTTCTCTGGCTCCGGTCTGAATGACTGTTTGAATCTGCTCGTACTGCCCATGCCGGATCTGGTTGGCTATGGCCGTATTATTTATAAGTATTTCCCTAGCTACCACCAAGCCGCCGTCCTTTCGGGGCAATAATTGCTGGGCAACCACCGCCCGGAGTACCGAGGCCAACTGATGGGCTACCTGCTGATGGTTCTGGATCGGAAAATAATCGATAATCCGTTCAATCGTTTCCGCTGCCGTTGTCGTATGCAGAGTAGACAGCACCAAATGCCCGGTCTTGGCGGCGGTCAAAGCAGCAGACATTGTTTCCAGGTCCCGCATTTCTCCGACCATAATCACGTTTGGGTCTTGTCTAAGCGCGTATTTAAGGGCATCCGCGAAACTGATTGTGTCACTGCCTAGTTGGCGCTGTTCAATAATGCTTTGTTTTTCTTCAAAAACATATTCTATCGGATCTTCAATCGTAATAATATGCGATCGCCGTTCGGAATTTATCAAATCCAGCATCACCGCCAAAGTGGTTGATTTACCAACCCCTGATGGTCCGGTTACCAAAATTAACCCATCACGCAAATGAGTGAAGCGATACATGGTTTCGGTAAACCCGATCTCATCAGGCCGAGGAATATTCATCACGACCAAACGGGCTGCCAGACCGATACAGTCCCGCTGATAATGGAGATTGACCCGGAAACGATTACCGTAAAACTCCATTGATAAATCAACGTCGCGCTTACGCTCAAAACGATCTCTGGTTTTTTTATCAATCTCCCGATAAACCGCGTATTTTAACTCACCGGGCGGTATCGGGGCTTCGTTCATTTTGATAAGTTCACCATAAATCCGAAGTGAAGGTACGGAGCCTTCAACTAAATGCAGATCAGAAGCATTTCGCTTAATTGCCTCTTTAAAATAATAATCTAATTCCATGGGGATAAATATTAAGTTATCTATATTATAACATTATTAGTCTCAAATTTACAATTATCAGTAACCCAATTATCAATCAATGATCAATTGACTAATTGGTTAATTAACTAATTGATAATTGGGTCACTGAAAATTGATAATTAATACTGTTATTTCATGCTAAATTCGCAACCGCAGTACTCCTGACGATACAAGTTTAACTCTTTAGAAAGAGCGCAGGCCTTCTTAAAGCCATCTTGTTTTTTAAAATCTTGATCCAGAAATTTAAGCGAGTACTTATTGACCAAATCATTACCAAGCGTAATAATTGCCTTAGCGTCCTTATGCGGACTTACCGTAAGAGTGGTGGTAAAACTATCAAAACCAAGCTCCTTAGCCTTAGCCGCCGTTTGCTTAAGCCGATCCTTATAACAAATTCGGCAGCGCTCTCCCCTTTCCGGGTCTTTCTCATAACCCCTGACCAGTTTAAGCCAAGACTTATGATTATAATCCTCAGCAATTAAATCAAGCCCAAGCTCACTCGCAATCCGCTTGGCTTCCATAAGCCGCTTATTATATTCTTCTTTTGGAAAAATATTTGGATTATAAAAATAAAGGGTGAGTTGATAATCACCTTTTAATTCTTTCATAATCGCTACGCCGCAGCCAACACAGCAGATGTGCAGAAGCAGTTTAGATTTTCTTTTCTTTTCTAACATAATAAAAAAGCACAAAAATTATAATGCCGATCAAGCCGGCTAAAAAATCATATTCACTTACTGTCCGGCCCGGTACATAGCGTTGCATTATTTCCACACCAACAGAAGCCAGGGCGGAAAAAAAACAAGCTATCAAAATACTTGTTTTAATAGCTATTTTATGCGGTGCCAAACTGTAAAGAATTAAATAGGCCAACACACCAAAAAGCAGAATATGGAATATCTTATCATGCCAGCTAATCACTGTGCCGTCATAAGGCAAAGTCGGAAAACCGGTTACAATTAAAATAAAAAATAACCAGTTGATTAATAAATAGTATCTGAGGTATTTATTCATAATAATTTCCCACGAATCAACGAATCCTTTTACGAATTTACAAATAGGCGAATGTCATCCTGAGCGGAGCGAAGGATCCCGTGATTGCTGAGACAGCGAGATTCTTCTCCCGCTACGCGGAATCAGAATGACAGATATGTATTCGTAAATTTGTAAAAGGATTCGCTGATTCGTGGGAGTAAAAAGATTTCTACTTACCATTATGTTTTTCTATGTAGGCAAAAACAAGGACAATGAAAAGCATTAAACAAACCATCGCTCCAACAGCAATCAGCTTGCCCAGGCTCTGGAGGAAAAGAGCGGAGAGGCCAAACACGGCCGCTATTCCGTAATAAATTAAAACCGTCTGCCTCTGCGTTAAGCCCAAATCCAGGACGCGAAAGTGCAAATGCTGTCGGTCCGCGAATTTGAACGGATTCTTACCGGCCCGAAGGCGCCGGCCAATGGTCCAGGCCACATCCATGATTGGGATGCCCATAATAAGTAAGGCAATCGCAATCTTCCCGCCGGAAATTATGGCCAGCACCCCCAGGGCGTAGCCAAGGAATAAGGAGCCGCCGTCGCCAAGAAATATTTTAGCCGGATGCCAGTTTAAAATTAAAAACCCGATCGCGGCTCCGGCCAAGGCAAGCGAGGCCACACCAATATCCGGTTGGAAGTACTGGGTGGTCATGGTAAAAAGAAATATTATAAAAGCGCCGATCGCCACCATGCCGCTAACCAAACCGTCCACTCCGTCCAGCAACTTAGTAGTGTACATCATACCCATCAGCCAAAGGATTATTATCGTGTCAGATATTATTACAAAACTCCGAACCACGCCGTTCCAAGTAAATAGCGGGATCTCCAAAGCACCCATATTTAAAAAACCGCCTAATGGGTTTGATATCTTTTGAATCTCTACCCCGCCGGCCACTACCAAGATGGCGGCCAAGAGCGGGAAAAGAAGCTGTTTTAAGGGGCTAAGATTATATTTGTCGTCCAAAATACCGCCGATCATTAACACCAGTCCGCCCAAGAAAAAACCCAGCCAATGCCCGGTTTCCAGATTACCGGAAAGGATTAAATTCCGAATGAAATAAAGCACAATAAAAAAAGCGAAAAAAATAGCCAGCCCACCCATAAGCGGCGTTGGTTTAATATGAATTTTCCGCTCCTTATTTGGCTGATCAACAATTCCCAATTTCCTAGCCAAGGGAATGATAAAAAGCCCTAGCCCCGCGGCCAAGGCTAAACTAGCTAAAAATATTAAAATAAACACCTGATATTCACCCACCTATTGACAAATTTATATTTATTAAGTATAATTAAGTATCAAAAACAAAATATTATTAATTCCAAAAAAGGAGGAAACAAATTTTGGCAAAAAAGAAAAATCTAAAAGGTTAAAAAAACGACAAACAAGATCTTCCCAAGCTGAGCATAGTACTTGCTGACTGCAAAAAAGTAATCCTAGTCAGTAAAAAACATGGCTCAACCACTAACTGGGTGTTTAACTTTATGTGCAAAAAAGGATGCCAAGTTGAAATCGTATTATTAGATATGATTGAGCTAGAAAAAGCTAAAAAATGGCCGAAAAAATTCGACCTACTGGTCCATCTTGCCGGGACAAAACTCACTTTTGAAAAATTTTAAGTTGCCTAATCGCCCGCATACTACTATAATTTACATTCGTAGTTACCGGGCGGTTTTTTTATCCAGCACCACCTTTCCATGTTGGTGCTGGATTTATTCCAAAATCTTTTTTCCTTTTTCTATACTCACTTTGGCGTTTTCGTCGATTACAACTACATCGCGGCGCTTAAGATTACCCAGTAATATATAATTGGCAATTTCGTCTTCTACTCGCTCCTGCAGCAAACGCCTAAGCGGGCGGGCGCCAAATTTGGGGTCAAAACCTTCTTTGGCTAAAGCTCTAATCCCCTCTTCCTCGGCGCGCAGGCCAATACCTTTAGGCTCAAGCATTTTTTCTATTTGCTTAAGCATTAAACGGGTGATATCAACTACATTTTCCATACTAAGTGGTGAGAATACTATTACCCCGTCAAAACGGTTTACCAGCTCCGGACGCATCATCTTAATTAAATAATCATTTATCAAAGCATCTTTAAAATCATCAATATGTTTACCCTTAAATATCTGCTCCTGGATAAAGATAGCGCCGGCGTTACTGGTAGCGATAATAATAGCATTGGTAAAATCAATCGTCCGGCCCTGCCCATCAGTTAAACGCCCGTCATCCATTACTTGCAAAAACAAATTAAGAATATCCGGGTGTGCCTTTTCTATCTCATCAAGCAGAACCAAGGCAAAAGGGCGCTGACGAACCGCTTCAGTCAAATAACCTTTAGCCCCTTGCGCGTCGCCGATCATCTTTTGAACGCTGTCCGGGTGCTGGTATTCGCTCATATCTACCCGGATCATATAATCCTCGTCGCCAAAATATATCTCGGCCACCGACTTGGCCAGCTCGGTCTTACCAACACCGGTCGGACCAAGAAAAAGAAAATTAGCGATTGGGCGCTTGCCTTCGCGCAGCTGAGTGCGCGCCCGCCTAAGGCTGGCTGACACCTGGTGAACCGCCTCTCCCTGGTTAATCATCCGCTTATGGATATTGTCTTCCAGCTCGAGGAGCTGCTTGCCCTCGTTTACGCCGATCTTGGTTACCGGGATATTTGTTTCCTCACTAATCACGGCCGCAATATCGTCTTTGCTTACCAAGGCATGCTCACCTTTGTCCTTAGATACACGCACAGCGACCAACTCCAAGAGCCTAATCGCCTTTTCCGGTAAATACTTATCATGGATGTATTGGCTGGAGAGTTTAATTACCTGCTCAATCGCGTTATAAGAAAAATAAACCTTGTATTTACCTTCAAAATAGCCGATCTTGCTCTCAATTATCTGAATTACCTGGTTCCCTTCCGGTTCTGCTACTTCCACCATTTCCATTACCTGCCCCAGACTCTTACCCTCAATGTATTTATTATAATTCTCCTGGCTGGCAGCCGCCAGACAGAATATCTGCCGACGTTCCAGGGCACTGGCCAAAACTTCAGCCAAATCCAAACTCTGCTCGCCGCCTGAAGTAATGCCGATCATATTCTCAATATTATTAAAAAATAACACAATATTTCCGGCCATCCGGACCTCATCAATAATACGCAGCAATCGTCCTTGGGCCTGAGCCGGATCGGCTCCGCTTATTAATCTGGCCGCGTCAACCTCAACCAAACGCTTATCTTGAAGGAATTTAGGTACATTTTCCCGCACCATTAGTTGGGCAATGCCGTCAATGATCGTCTTCTTCCCTACTCCTGGCGGACCGACCAAAAGCACACCGGTCGCGCCAGACTCAAAATGCTGCCACATTTTAT
>JAGLNE010000041.1 GCA_023139655.1 Candidatus Parcubacteria bacterium | reverse complement strand
ACTTCGCTTCGCTCCGTTCAGAATAACAAATCACGATAGTTTACCTAATTTAAAACCTTTTTTATTATCATCATCTCCTTACCCCGGTACGGCTTTAATTCATATTGGAAATTGTCGCCCAGGAGAGGCACTATGTCACTGCGCGACCAAGAACGTAAATAAAAAAGCCGTTTTTTGCTTTTTTCCATTACTGGCGATAACATTAGTATCCCACCCGGCGCCAGACTACCAAGTAAATTCTTAATCGCGAAATCAAATTTGTCCTGGTTCACAATATGTTCAATTACATCTATACAAATTACTAAATCGAATTTTTTATTAATATTTTTTGAAATATTTTCCGATGAAATATCAAGCTTAGTAAATTTGAATTTGGGGAAACTCTTTACTAGCTTCGGGAATAGCGCGTCGGTAATATCTACTCCCTGATAATTTACCGCCCCCTGTGTGAGTAACAAATCAGTATAAAAACCATTGCCACAGCCAGCGTCCAGTATTCGCGCCTCGCTCAAATTAATTTTTTTATCTTTAATAATACGTTCAAATTGTCTGGCCGTGGCTTTATATACTTCCTGATTACTTTTCTCATCCAGCCCCTCATTACCAACCCCGACAATAGAATCGCCATATTTATCAAACCTGTCTTGCCAATAGCGCTCAGCGTCATAATCATTTTTTCTACCATAACGCCTGGGGCCGATGATAAGTTTGTTTATTATTTTTGCTAGTATTTTTTTTATCATATTTGCAAACTGTCATTGCGGGCGGAGCGAAGCAATCTCGTGGAAATAGAGACGAGATTCTTCACTTCGTTCAGAATAACATAAGCCACTGTCATCCTGAGGAGTAAAGCGACGAAGGATCCCGTCTTTTATCCACGGGATTCTTCACTTCGTTCAGAATGACACAAGTAACATTCATAATACTTATCCGTAATACTCCTCCAGGTAAATTTTTCTTCTACGGTTTTCCGGCCGGCCTGGCCTAGTCGTACTCTTAACGATTCATCTCTGAGTAACTTAATAACGACGTCAGCAATCGCCTGCTCATTTTTAGTTTCAACAATAAACCCGTTTTCATTATTCTTTATTATATCAGTTATCCCGCCAACTGCCGTAGTAATGATTGGCAAACCGCAGGCCATGGCCTCAATAAACACCACGCCAAAACCTTCAGTATCCAAATTTTTAGCCACAATTGACGGACCAATAAAAATATCTGAGGCTGCCAAATATTTAGGAATATTATTATGAGAAACACTGCCTAAAAATTTAATATTACTTTCAGAGCTGACAGTTTGGCTCAATTTCTGAAGGCTTTGTTTCTTTGGACCGTCTCCGATAATCTCTAGGTGGCAAGCAGGATAAGATTTAATTATTTGGGGCATTGCCTTAATAATATATTCTACCCCTTTCTTTTCAACCAAACGTCCGACAAATATTAAAGCCGGCCTAGGTATATTGTTCCTTTGGCGTGTCTCAGGCGTAAAATTTTCAATATTAACCGCGTTATGAATTACCCGGACCTTATCGGCTTTATAATTTCTAATCAATTCACTTTTTAAAGCCTCGCTAACAGCCGTAAGGCCGTCTAAATTTTTAACCAGCCATTGCTTAAGGCAAACAAAACATTTTCCACGCAAACTAAATACATCAATCCCATGGCTGGTGCATATTATTTTAAAATCCTGACGAAATACTTTCTTGTATAGCAAGGCTAAGAAGCCCTGAGGCATAAGCCAATGAGCGTGAATAATTTGCGGCCGGATTTTTCTTATCGCTTGGTGAAGCGCTAAAAGATGGAAAAAAGCAAAGAAAGGCAGCAAAAAAATATTTAACTTATTCCTTTTAATGTTGGGGAGCATGCCGCCCTGATAACAAAGAGTTTGTAAACGCGCAAAAAAATACTGGAAACGGAAAATACGCACTCCAGCGGCTACTTCTTCCTTCTTGGCGCCAAAAAAATGCGGCGCCAGAATAGTAATTTGAATATTTTTGTATTTTTTTAAATGCGCGGCAATATCAAAAACAATAGACAGCTCATTGTCCTGGTTCCAACGATTCAGGGTTGAGGTTGTCATTAAAATGCTTATTTTCTGTTGTTTTTTGTCGGGCATTAGTATCTGTGTCATCCTGAGTCCCGATTCATCGGGGCGAAGGATCTCGTCTTTAATCCACGGGATTCTTCGCCTACGGCTCAGAATGACAGCCAGGAAAGAGATTAATATTTAATTTTATACAAGCTATAACCATCATCATTATACAATAATTCAGTCTGGTTTTGTAAAAAATCACTCATAACCTGAAAATCCCCATAGATGCTGGGGGCTCGGCCTATATAATTTTGTAAATATTCATCCTGGCTAATTGAATGTTTTTGCAGCCAGACAGTAAAATTCCTTTCATTAACCTTGGAATCAACAATATAAGCAATAGAGTGCTTGCTAAGGTAGCGCTTAAATTCATCACTCCCCTGATGCAGGGCAAAATTGATCTTGTCAAAATACTGATCCACCAGAACAAGTTGGTCATTATTGTTAATAAAAGCGACCCGGAAATCTTTTACTATTAATATTTTTTCATCTAAGGCGGGGTGTAATTCATAATTAATATAATCAGCCAAATCACTGTATGGAATTGTGACCTCACGATATTCCCGCTCATCTATCGCCCCGAGCAAATATTTAATATTAGGCGTGAGAACAAAAGTATTAACCAAAAAGCTAAAAAAAGTAAGCACCAAAACAAAACCAAGCATTTTTTTGTATTTCCAAAATACTGCCGGCACGAAAGCTGTTACTGCCATAATTCCAAAAAAGGCATACCAAGGCCTGGCTCCTTCCAGACAGTACCAAAGCGCAAAGTAAAAAAAGAGCAGGCCGAGTATTAAACAGACTTTTTTTCTTCTTGTGATCATCAGTCCTAAAGCCAGAGCAGCAAAAGGCAAAAAGCCAAAATTGATCCAGGCGCCGCGGTCTATTTTATGCCCGGTTGATTGGCGCCAAAGCGAAGTGACAATATTCCGGGGTAAATATTTATTACCGGTTTGCGCGTGGCGCAAATAATTGATCTCAATATTTTTGGCTTTTTTAAACTCTTTATTATAGTCCAATCCGTTTGGATTATGATTAGCCAGCAGCCCCGGCACCTCTCTGGGGTAAAAAACATTTTTAAAATAAATTTGATTTTTAATCGCCCAAGGTGAAAAGAAAAGAAAAAACAAAAAAAGCATAATAATATATTCTTTCAAAACAACTTTTTTTGGCTGTTTGCCTTTTAGTAAAAAGAATAATATTAATGCAAGTTGCGGCAAAATCAAAAGCACGGCGCTGTATTTGATACCCATGGCCACGCCAGAAAGCGCGCCAAACAAATAAAGCCAGACATTATTACGCTCTCTATGCCAATGATATAACAGTAACAGCGTTATAATAGAATAAAAAGCCAGGAAAAATTCTACTTTTACGGTGCTAAAATAATATGGATTCCAAGGAATAAAAAGAATAAACAGCGTGCCTAAAAACGCGCGATCAGGACCAAACAAATTCTTTATAAACGCGTAAAAGCCAAGAGCCGTAAGCACCAAAAAGAGCAATTGTAAGTGAATAATATACTTGGTGCTTATGGCAGATATTATCGCGGCATAGATCATTTCGGTATTTTGCCCCATATTGGCCGTGGCGTGATGGTAAAGCGGACGAAACTCATGGTAAGTTGCGTAAAGCGCCGGCGCGTTATAGTAGGTGTGCAGATCGTCGGTGGTGATAGGAAAAGGTTTGATATTAATTACAAAACTAAAACAAAGCAAGACAAACAAGGCGAGTAGTACAAGTATTTTGAATGTATTCCTTGGAGCGTCAATATAAACTCTAAATTTTTTCTTAACCAAGAATTTAATATTATCTATAATTTGTTTGGTAGACAAGATGCCAAAGAGCAAAACCAACAACCAAACCGCGGGGGCATAGAGCAAGCCTAAAAAAGCCAATAGCAACACACCGAACATCAACGGAATTAAGCCCAGGCTAAGTGACAATAAAAAACTCTCTAACCTACTTTCCGGTCTAATTTTAATAAGAGCCAATATTTTTTCACCCCAACTCCAAAGAAAAATTATAAAAATAGAATAAAATACAAACAAAGATGAAATATGCAGCCAAATATTAGTTTCATAAAATAAAAAATCTATTGCTGAATCCACGCTAATTCTTTCGCTGAACACAAAGTCAAACAAAAATATATTGGCAATAATTATAGAAACAAAAAAAGCGTATAAAATTACCCTTGCTGTACTAATCTCAAACTTAATATTGTTAAATAATCGCTTAAAAACCGATTGCCAATAATCCGCACTAAATGTGTTTCTTGAACCAATAAAAATAAATAGGGTCAAAATCAACAATAAAATCGGCGCGAATAAAAAACCAAGCCACGGAAGATAACCATAATTAAATAAATAAAAAAACGCTGGCACAAAAAAACCAACGATAATTATTAGGCAAGTTGCAGCCTTAAAATATTTATTTTCAAATAGCCGAACGATTTTATTGCTTAATTGCATCTTTAATTTCTTGTTTAATTGATTGTTCTACAAAATTCACCAATTCAACTATTGTTTAAAACAGTCTCTTAGTAAGAATACGCCACTTAATCCCGATTAACTCAGCCAAAGTTATAAAATAACCCACGAAGCCAACCCGACTCTCTTTGGAGTTGGACCACTTGACCGGAATGGCGACGATATTATAATTTGCTTGGCGCGCGAGCATCAGTAGTTCAGCGTCCAAGGCCCAGCGCCGGCACTGGCAGAGCGGTAAAAGTTTTTTAGCCAACTCGGCGCGCATTATTTTAAAGCCGCATTGAGTATCCCAAATTCCGCGTACAGCCATTGACTGAAACAATAAATTCCCGGCCTTACCCAGAAACCGCTTCCATAAAACCTGGGGTACTATTATCTTGGTCTCGGCCGCGTCCCTTGGGTGGCGGCTACCGATTACCATATCGGCTCCACGCTCAATCTGCGGCCAAACTGCGTCAAGATGCTCTATGGGCGTGGCATTATCAGCGTCCAAAAACAACCGATACTCTCCCCTTGCCGCAAGCAGGCCAGCGCGCACGGCCGCACCCTTGCCTTGATTAGACGGCTGATTAATTATCATTAAATTTTCAATTTTCTTTTTTAAATCGTTAACGATCGCCAATGTTTTGTCCAAAGATCCGTCATTAACTAAAATCAGCTCATAATCATAGGGCTGCTTAATTAAATAATCATTATATATATTTAAATTTTTCTCAATTGTATTAGCCTCATTATAAGCTGGCACAATGACGGATAAATGCATTTTTGAGATAACAGAAAGCAGAAAACAGGAAGCAGAAACTAACTTATTCATAGTGTTATCTGCTATCTGCTATCTGCTATCTAAATAAGTATATAACTTACTATTAATTATAGACTAAACCAAAACACTTATAAAGTTATTTATTCCGCTTTCACGTAAATCGCGGCAATTCCATCATTATATGACTCCTGCCAGATAGGACTTTCATCTAAATAGGTGACAATATGCTGATTAATATCTTCAAAATTCTCCTCGTTAAAACCAAAAATATATTTTTCCCACCAGCTAAGACGCGGCGCACGCGTAAGGCGCAAAAGAACCAGCTCAATTTCGTATTCATTTAATTTTTCTTCAACCTGATCTTTATTAAAAAAAGTATAATATTCCTGCAATAGGCTGTAATTATCTTGCCCAACTTTATAAATCGGCAAACGTCCGTCAATAAATAATTGTTTCTGTGGCCAAATATAATCCAGATAACCACCCCAGTCATAGGCGTTAAATATTCTTGGACCTAAGTATTTAACATCGCTTTTCATAAATTGGGTAGCAGCGCAAGGATAGCGCTCACAAAACTTGGGGTTAATAAAAGGGTCGGCAGTATAATTAGTTTGCAAATTAGTAATTAATATACTAAGAACTATAGCTAAAATTACATAAATTTTAACAAATATATTTGTTTTTAAAAATTCCTTAAAACTTGCCGAGCCGGCAGTAAAATAAACATTGACAAACTGCGCTAAAAGGGGAAAAGAAATAACCACGAACAAAGGAAAGTGCCGCCTGGACTTTATGGCCAAAATAAAAAAGAACCAGGACAGACCGTAATGCCAAATATTTATTTTAAATTGTTGGCCATAGCCTTTTTGCGGTACTAGCATTAGAACCAGCATGGCAGTGGCTAAAGCGGCATAAAACAGCTGATAAACAATAATTGGATAATACCAGGCCGGCAGCCATTCTATTATATGAGTAAAATAAAAAGTGTCTGAATAATTCCCGCCCAAAAAAGTATAAAGTTTAAGGCCGTAGGGCGTAAACAAGGTGGCTATGATCGCGAGGAGGAAAATAAGAATCATTGTTATTAAATTTTCTTTTGAAACTTTTTTGTCAAAGAAAAATTTCTCTAGCTTATTCCATTTTGATATATAGGGTCCTATGATTCGATATGCACCCCACATAAACATCACCACAAAGCCGATCAAATATCCGCCGTGGATATTGGCCCACCATAAAAACAGCAAAGGCAGCCAATATAAATATTTGAAATTATCGGATTTGCTTGTTTTGTGAAGCAAAATAATAAGAACAAGTAAATTTAGCAAAGTATATTCCTGCAAACGCACCCCCAGACTGGGTACGGACGCCATTACGCCAAGTAAAAACAAGACAAATACCAAAATATTCGCCTTATGCTTTAAAAAATACTTGCGAGTGTAGCAATAAAGCAATATAAAAATTGCGACCGCGGTCAAGGCAAAAAACAAGCTTAAACCAATATAAGTAGAATAATTAAAAAATAAATAAGAAATTACATTTAACAGCCATTCGTGGTCAACCCAAGATTTACCGGAAATTAAATATAAATAATTCTCGGTTTCCGGAACAGCTCTGTTTTCCAGTATCTCGCCGCCTACCCGCAAATGCCAGCCTAGATCCGGGTCTAAATATGAAAAAGAATTTTTTATTAATATTGAGGCTAATAATACAAAAAATAAAAATATTAGCACCCGCCGATAGGTAAATTTGTGCATAAAAATTCAAAAATAAATATTATTCTACAGTCTAATAATAACATATCAGCCTAAATTAATTAAATTAAATCTTTTTTGTTTTAAAAATAACTTCCCACTGTCATTCTGAGTCCCGAGCCCTCGGGAAAGAATCCCGAGTTTAAAGCGCTAATCACGAGATTCTTCATTGCGCTTTACCCCAAGGGCACTTCCGTTGAGCGCGCTTCATTCAGAATGACAAAATTTATGGTGTTGTTACATGCCCAGTAAGCAGTTACTTTTAAATTTGATTGTTATTTGTTAGCAAATTTGTTATAATATAGGAAATGTTAATAAACAAAAATTTATTGTTTAACAATTAATTTTAACGCGTATTTTGTTATTAAGTACGCGTAAAAAATGAAAGGGGGTGAATTATGAACAAAACGTTTACAAAATTCATCGTATCTAGTTTTATTTTTGTACTTGCCTTTAGTTTTTGCGTGGCTCCAGCCATGGCTCAACCGGAACTGGGACTCAACTACGCAACTAACCTGGGACTATCTTCCCAAAATGGTGATGTTCGCGACACTGCGGTTGACATCGTTAAATATTTGATGACTTTTCTCGGCATCATTGCTACGGTAGTTATCCTGCTGGGTGGTTTTAAATGGATGACAGCCGGCGGAAACGAGGACAAGGTAGCTGAGGCCAAAAAGCTTCTGATGGCCGGTATGGTCGGTCTGATAATAATCTTAGCGGCTTTCGCTATCGTTACTTTTGTGGTTCAAATCACAAATAATGCTATATCAGGGCAGTTTTAACTATAAGCGGGCCTTCTGCTCACAGAGGGCCCACTGCCGAGTGTATGAGAAACCCTCACATTTTCGGCAGTGTAATATTCGCACCGCATTATTCGCATGTGCCCCATTTGCCTGTCCTGAGCTTGTCGAAGGGTAGCGGGGCCGAGCGCGCCCGACGGAAGTGCCCTTGGGGTAAAGCGAGTAACATAAATCTGCTTCCGGGAGGGAAGCAGTTAACATAAAAAATTAAATAATTTTAAAAGTGAAAATTATGAAAAAAGTGTTTTGTTTCACAGCCATCTTCGCGGTAATGTTTATGGCTGTTGCGGCGTTTGCTCTGCCAGCCATGGCTCAGCCTGACCTAGGGCTAAACTATGCGACTAATCTGGGACTGGCTTCCCAAAACGGCGATGTTCGCGACACTGCGGTTGACATCGTTAAGTACTTAATGACTTTTCTGG
>JAGLNE010000040.1 GCA_023139655.1 Candidatus Parcubacteria bacterium | reverse complement strand
TCCCAAAGAACCGGGCCCAATTCCTTGCCATCTATGGTATACCAGGATCCCTCACTCATGTAGGCGGCCTTTGGGTAAGCAAATATTTTGATGGTATAATCCAGCTCGCAAGCCTGGTTATTGTGCTGATAGCTGCCGCGCAAAGTGGCAGTCAAAGCGGCCCCTGAGTTTAAGTAGCTGGGGAAATTAGGGTGCGTGTCCAGATACCCCTCTCCGGTGCAATCTTTATTACTTAAATATTCATTATTCCACCTCATCTGCAATTTAAGGCCGGAATACGCGGCCTGACAAGCCGCGTTGCCTGGATGACCTGGCCGGAAATCCCGATAATGGTCGCAATAGGCGCCGTTAAAGCCATGCGCCTGGTAGTTGTAGCCCCAGGAATCAATGCCAGGGCTAAGCGCCTCGCCCCAGCGGGAGAGTTCTTTACTTGGGATGGTGCGGCATGGGTCTTCGCCGGGTTTGGCAAAAACCACTATTGCACCAACAGCCACCACTACTACCACTAAGAGCACAAAAATCAAATTTCTCATAATTTTAAATAACAAAAAAAAGAAAGCCTTAGCCTTCTTTTTTAATTGCAATTAATTCTAAACATGCTTATATTATAGCATATTATAAGCCAAAACAAAAACTACCCCGGTTAATCGGGGTAGTTTTTGTTTTCCTTCTTCGCACGGGTTCGTGGAACAGGTTAGAAACTCTTTTAAGAATACGACAGAACTGATAATTTTACCAGTACTATCTAAAACTGAGGTCAATCTACCAGTCGCCTAATAAATTAATTTCTAATCTTTTCTCCTTCCCTGTCTATCAACCCATCTTTTAATGAAATAACTCTCTCGACATATTTTTTATCCTCCGGTTCATGCGTGACCATAACAATAGTCTGGCCAAGCTCTTTATTTAATTTTTGAAAAAGTTTTAAAACTGTTTCTGACGATTCACTATCCAGATTGGCGCAAGGCTCGTCCGCAAATAAAATTTTTGGATTATTGACTATCGCTCTGGCGATAGCCACTCTTTGTTGCTCTCCTCCGGAAAGCTCACGCGGTAAATGATGCAGGCGTTCTTCAAGTCCGACTTTTGCAAGTACGTCTGTTGCCCTTTTTATATACTCTACTTTTTTTATCCCCTGTTTCATTAAAGGAAGATAAACTGACTCTAGGGCGGTAAGTTCCGGTAAAAGCGCGTATTCCTGGAAAACATAACCCAGCTTTGTTAATCTAAAATGAGTTTGTTGACGGCTGGTTAAGCCCAAAACATCAACCCCGTCAATAATAATTTCACCAAAGGTAGGATCGTCTAATAATCCCAGCTGATGAAGCAGAGTTGATTTTCCTGAACCGCTTCGCCCCATAATAGCCACAAATTCACCTTTTTCAATCTCAATATCAACACCCTTGAGAGCCTGTGTCGGGACTCTACCCTCGTATACTCTTTTTAAATTTTTTATTTTAATTATCATAAAATTATTACGATCCCCAAATGGCATTAAGTATGCTTTCCCTGGCGCCCCGCCATGAGGGAATAAAGCCGCCAACAACGGATGATATGATCAAACCGGCGCTGCTCAGTACTAAATCAAATTGAGTAACACTCAGGCTAACATATCCAATTGGAAAATCAAATGGATATTTAATAAAATAAGGTATGATCAAAAAAAACATTAACATTAATCCCAGGCCCACTCCCCAAACAGCATAAAATAAAGCTTGCAAAACATAGGAAAAAACAATAGTTTGCTCCTCTATGCCAATAGCTTTTAATATGCCGATTTGTCTGCGGCGATTAACCACGCTAACAAAAATTACAATAAAAATAGTAACCGCCGCTACCGATAAACCAATCATCACTAAAATAAATTCAATCATATTAAAACTCTCGGTTACACTCATCATCATGCCCATATATTCCGGCCAAGCGCGAATTTCTTCTTTGTTAAACCCAATTTTTTTCAGCTCTTTGATATATTTATCCTCCCCGCCTGTCTGCTTAGTTTTAATTATTATTTCCGATGCTCCGTTGTGCAAACCCAAAACAGATTCCATTTCTTTTTCTGTTACAAAAGCAATCATATCGGCAATCGGCATCTTGGTCTTAAATATACCCTTCACTGTATATTTTCTTTGAATCCCGTTGCTGTAAATAATTTTTATATCATCTCCCGCTTTTACTCCTCCCAAAGACTGATGCTCAAGAACAGCATCATAGCCTCCGGAAATTTCATTTCCCAAAATGATTTTATCACGGTCATTCTTTTCTAAATATTCACCGCTTAATAATGTTTGGTGTATATTAGTCACCTGTTTTTCGTCTGCCACATTAATGGATTTTACCAGCCAACTTCCGCTTCTTACATCTTTGCCGTCACTATATTCATCATAACTAAATAATGCGCCAATAATATAATGGGCTGAATTGCCCAATACTCCCGGGATAGAATTTATTAAAGACTGTTTGGCTTTAACTTGCTTAATGTATGATTCATCCTTCTCCGGCTCAATCACAATATTTGCATAAAGAGTATCAATAGACTGTTCATTAACCGCGAGAACCATTCCTTGAAAAATAGAAGAAATAAAAATCAAATTCACAAAAGCCAGAGTCATAATAAAGATGGTTAAAAATAAAGTACCTTTATTACCTCTAGTAATAGATTTATATGCTAAAAAAATTGAAATTTTTATATTATCAAACATAGATTAAAAAAATCTTGATATTTTTTATTCGAAACTTATTACTTTGTCATTTTCAGTTAATCCTTTAATAATCTCAATATTTTCTTTTCCGGCCAGGCCTGTTTCTATTTCCAACTCAAATATCTTGCCGTTTTTGCCGTTTTTATGAATTTGAACATATTTTTTACCATTACCATCTTCTTTTATACTTCCGATTGGTAAAATTAAAACATTATCTTTTTTTGCTGTTAAAATATTAAGGTCAGCTGTCATACCCGGCATAACATTAACATCAGTAATATTTTCAGCAACTTCCGTAAAAACTACTTTTACTTGATAATAAATAACTCCCTGCACCACCGTTTCTGCCGGCTCAATAGAAATAATTTTACCGGAAAATACTCTGTCGCCATAAGCATCAAGAGTTATTTTAACAGAATTATTTATTTTGACCTTAGCTATATCAATTTCAGGAACATTAGCTTTGATTTGCGTCTGTGGTGAGATCATAGTAATGAAAATATTGGCAACACTAATATTTTCACCGATTTCTCCATCAATTTTAGTTATAATTCCATCACTTGGAGCAGTAAGTTTGGTTTTTTTTAATTCTTCTTTGGCTAATTCCAGCGATGCTAGGGCTTGACGCACCAATGCATTCAAGCTAGCCACATCAACATTGCGAGGCTTGGCTTGTATTAAAATTAACTTATCTTGAGCGGTTTGCAGCGCACTTTCAGATAGGGAAATTTGCGAATCAGCCTTCGCCTGGACAGCTAATAAATTTGCTTCGGCTGAATCCAAGCCGGCTTGAGCAGTATCAACTGAGGCTTGTGCTGTATTTAGATTAGCCTGATTAGCCACTTTTACAGAAGAAATAGTTTGCATTTCCGTGTTTACGCTTGTCAAAGAAGTGTTAACATTTGATTGAGCAGTGCTAACCGCTGCTTTAAAAATATCTAATTCTGCTTGAGATAAATCTGAGTGAGTAATTGTCGCATACAGCGCGCTATATAAACTATCCAAAGCACTATAAACTTGCGTAAGATTATTTTTTAACTGGTTTAAGGCCATATCTATATTTACTTCAGTGGGATCATCCTTGGCGATCGCAACATCGCTAACTGCCAAACTATAAGCAATTATAGCTTGATTGTAATTACTGCTTGTCTGGCTTTTATACTGAGGGTCTTTAACGCTTAAAGTATCATCCAGGTCGTCGTCATCCATAGTATCTTTTACACAATCAAGAGAATTTTGGGCAGTAAGCAAAACTGAATCCATAACCCTTAAAGCATTCCCCAAGGCGTTATTAATACTGATATCAGCTTGCGACTGTGCGTCTTTCAATCTTTGTAAAGCATTTACTAAAGCGGTTTCAGCTATATTAATTTGAGCCTCGGCATTAGCAATATCTTTATTCACGCTTTCTTTAGTTTTAATTAAATTCGTTTCAGCGTTGCGCACGACCGTTTGATAAACCTGTATATCTTCTCCGCTGACACCGGCTAACTTTAAATTAAGATTGGCTCGTGCTTGAGCCAGGCTGGCCTGAGCCTGTTTAACTCTGATCTCCTGATCACGCGAATCCAATTCAGCCAAAATATCATTTTTTTTAATCTCCTGCCCAACTTCATGGTTAATTTTAGCAAGACGACCGCTGGTTTGATATTTTAATTCAATTTCTGAATCAGCTACCACCGAACCGTCCGCGGTAACCAATTGCTTCACACTTCCTTTTTGCACGACAACATATTCATACGAATGATTGCCATTACGAATTATATTATTACCGTCAGCAAAACAATAACCAACAATTCCAATTGTTATAATTAAAATGCCGGGAATTATAAAAATTAAACTTTTCTTATTGATTTTCATTTAATATATCTTTTTATAGTTAATTAATTCTTTTATTTTAATAATTTTTCTTTCCGCTTCTTCAAATCCTTTTTGATAATGCCTTTCAATTTTACTATTGCTAAAATATCCAAAAAAAGTCTCCCGCCAATCACGAAAATTGATTTTTAATCCATTGGAAGGAGTTATTGTAATATCGGAATTACTCTCAATAATTCTATTCCTATATTTCAAAGACAGAAGATAAAGAGATTTTAAAACTGTATTAAAGCGGCCCTTGGCGCTTTCTTCCGTGAATTCCATCTTTAAGGTAACACTAATTACCAGGCCATCAAGACCAACTTTCTTTCTGGCGACATTAGCCGGGTCGGGATTTAAAACCCCGCCGTCAATCAACTCATAATTTTTATATTTAATCGGCTGCCAAATTCCAGGAAAAGCGCTCGATCCCAACGGGATTAAAAGCGGGCTGCCTTTTTCAAAAACAATCTCTTCCCCAGTTTTCAAATCCACGGTTATTATTGACATTGGAATTTTTAAATCTTTTATATCAATGATCTTTTTTTGCTTAATAAACTTTTCAAGCACTCGCTTAAAAATAGAGCGCCTGGCAATATAGAACCATTTTCTTTTTCTCTTAAATTCTTTTTTAATTTCCTCACTGGAAATTCCGGAATTATATAAAACACCAATCACTGAAGCGGCTGAGCAAGTTACTAAAAAATCTATTGGAATATTGTGTTTTTTAAAAGCATCAAGCACTCCCAGGTGAGCGAATGTTTTAGCTCCGCCGCCGCCAAGAGATAAAGCGATTTTAGGCCTTTGCATTATATTTTGCATAAAATATTTTAAGCATTGTATAGACTATCCCCAAACTGATAGTCTGTTTTGCAAGAAGACCCATTCCCTTGACTTTATTCTTATATTTATACGGTTTATTCGTTTGCTTAACTCCATTTAAAATCATTCTTTTAATAAAAATATTATTTTTTATACAATAATCATTTAATACCAACTCCATGGCATATCCTTTCATTAAAGGATGATTCATGGCTTTTTCAAATACTTCACAAGGCAATGCTCTTTCGCCAGTAATTAAAGGACCAAATTTTTTAACAAAAATATTATGCAATATTCCTCTATCTCTAATTCCAACGGTCATAAAATACTTGTCTTTTTGCAGTGGTTTTAAAAGCTTTTTTATATGTTCAACAGAAAAATTATGGAGATCACCATCACAAAAAAATAATATATCCGCCATGGTACTTTTAACTGCGATTTTTACTGCTCCGCTCTTTCCTAAATTCTTTTCTAAATGAATTATTTTTAATTTATCTGACTGAAACCTCTTTATAATATTAAAACTATCATCCGTGGAGGCATCATCTACTACAATAACTTCATCAAGCAAACTAGATTCAAGCAAAACAGACAACACCTTAGTAACGGTTTTTTCCTCATTAAAAATAGGCAATATAGCTGTTGTTTTCATAATCTAAATAGTTTTATTTCCATCTTCCTGACCTTAAAATAGAAATTATTAAAAAAATACCAAAAAAACTGGCCAACAAATAGCCGGTAATGCCAATAGCCGGATATCCAAAAACATAAGGGCCTATTTGCTGTGTTAAAATCAGGGAAGAACCGACAATTAAAGCGGCGATAATCATGCTAAAGGATAATCTGTTGCTGGCGCGGTCTATTTCTAGAATTAATTTTTCCAACCCTTTATGCTTAAAATTAATATTAAAATCGCCTTTTCTTAAACTTTTAATCAACCATGAAAATTCTTTGGGGAAAACTTGTAAAAAATCAAATAGCTCTCTGGCGGTTTCACTGCCTTTATTCCATAAATTAAAAGGCGAATATTTTTGGCTAACCAGCTTTTTGGCAAATGGTTTAGTATGAGCCACCATGTCAAAATCAGGATCAAGATCTCTGCCTACTCCCTCAATAGTAACCAATGCCTTAACCAACAAAGCCAAGTCGCTTGGTATTTTAATTTGATGATGTATCATGATCCCTAAAATTTCTTCAATTATTACGCCTATCTCCAGTTGCTTTAATGGAACGCCATAATACTTATTAATAAAATCTTTAATTTCAATTTTTAATTCTTTTAAATCAATTTCGGGAGTGATAATATCCATTTGTTCTAATGTTTTGATAATTTTATCCGCGTTGCTTTCAATGGCGGCAATTAACAAATTTGCCATATTGGACATAGTATCTTCCTCTACCCTGCCCACCATGCCAAAATCAAGCAAAGCAATAATATTGTTTTCCATCACATAAATATTTCCGGGATGAGGGTCGCCATGGAAAAAACCGTCTACAAATATTTGTTTGAGTATTATATCCGCGCCACGAGCGGAAATTATTTTTTTATCAAATTGAGGATCACGCGAACTGGCTATATCAGAAATTTTGACTCCATCTATGTATTCCATAGTTAAAATTTTAGAGCTTGTTAATTCCCAATATACTTTAGGAATATGAACTGTTTCATTTTTTTCAAAATTTGTCCTGAATTTATCAATATTATGTCCTTCGCTGATAAAATCCAACTCTTTTTTTATAGTTTTTGAAAACTCGGTAATTATTTCCATTGGCTGATACACATAACCATTTACAATCTTTTTTTCAAGAAATTTAACTATATCAAATAAAATAGATATATCGGTTTTAATTTTCTCGGCGATATTCGGACGTTGAATTTTAACTGCCACAATACGGCCATCAGCCAACTCGGCTTTATGTACCTGGCTTAGTGAGGCGGCGGCTACCGGTCTTTTATTAAATTCAACAAATAAATTATTAATTGGCTTGCCAAACTCTTGTTGGATCCGTTCCTCTACTTGTGAAAAATCAAAGGCAGGAACCTCATCTTGCAGTTTACTGAATTCTTCCGTAAATTTTCGTGATATCAAATCCGGACGCGTGCTTAAAATTTGTCCCAACTTCACAAAAGTCGGCCCCAAATCTTCGCAGGCCATACGGGCTCTTTGCGGCAGGGTTAAGCGCTTAATTGCTTCTTTTTCTGTTT
>JAGLNE010000004.1 GCA_023139655.1 Candidatus Parcubacteria bacterium | reverse complement strand
GGGTAGGACTCGAACCTACGTAGGCCGAAGCCAACAGATTTACAGTCTGTCCTCGTTGACCGCTTGAGTACCGACCCCTAATTCAATTACGAATTATCAATTAGGAATTACAGATAAATATTAAATTCATAATTGCCAATTCGTAATTGTAAATTGACCTTAAGAGCCGAGACGGGGACTTGAACCCCGGACCCCTTCCTTACCATGGAAGTGCTCTACCACTGAGCTATCTCGGCCGAATAACTTTAAACTAAAAAATACTGCATAACGAACAGTATTTTTCTGTACGTTATGTAAAAGGCGTGTTACAACTCTTCCACCTGCTCCTTCCATTCGGCTAATTTTGTATTATCCGGATTCACTTCAACCAGATTTTCATAAGCTTCCAGAGCGTTTATTTTATCCTTATTCATTATACTGATTTCCAGCTTAATGTCAAGGTAGCGGGGATTATTTGGGGTTAATCTTAGGGCTTTATTTATTACTTTAATTGCCTCTGCGTAACTTTCTGTCTCTTTATTGATCAGGCTAAGATCAAAATAAATTTCCGACATCCTTGTTTTCATTTCCTCCAGTTTGGCACTATTTTCCTCATTCTCTTCATTTTGAACGACAATTTTGAGTTCATCATAATCCTGCTCCAACAGTTTAATGACATGCTCCAAGGTCTCCCTGCCCTCATGATAATCCTTCCGGTCATAATAAAGCTTTCCCAAATCCTTGAAAGCCGGCACATTTTTGGAGTCAATGCCGATTATTTCTATCAGCTTACTCTCTGCTTCGTCAAATAATTCTTTTTTGATCAACTCGTCAGCGTCTATTTTCAGCTTAGCCACTATATCTTCGCCCCCCTGTTCTTTACTCTCTTCCTGGTCATAAGAGTTTTTAAATTCAACTAATTTTTTATAAATCCATCTGCTCCCGCTGACAGTACCCTGGCCAATCGGAGTGAATACTCTCCCCACGCGATGAAAATATTTAAAATACGTCCGCTTCAGGCGATTGCCTATAATTTGCTCTTTAACCCTAGCCTCTCTTTCGGCCGGAATAGTATCAACATCCAAATTCGCCAACACGGCAAATTTGCGGACCACAATCACTATGATCACAGCCATGCTAAAAAGGATTAAAATTAAGGGGATTATATTAAACATTCTATAAACGACAGACGACAGACGACAGACGACAGTCCCGAGTACTTGCGGCTGCTATCTGTTTTCTGCTATCTGTTTTCTCATTATGTTTCTATATCTTTAAATTTAATTTGTCCGGCACTGCCGAACAATTTCATTGATTTAATCACTACCTCTTCTACCGCCTTGATGGTGGGTCTGAGTAAATTTCGCGGATCAGTTTCATCCGGATTTTCTCGGCACGATTTTTTAATTGTATCGGTAAAAGCGATTTTAATGTCACTCCCGATATTTATTATATCTACGCCTTCCTTAATAGAATTTGCGATTATCTTGTCCGCCACCCCAGAGCCGCCATGCAGGACAAAAGGTATTTTTGTATTATCAATAATTTCTTTCAAAAGATCTATTTTAATGTCTTCATTATCATAAACTCCGTGAGCAGTTCCAATCGCGGCCGCGATCGTATCAACCTTGGTTTCGTTAACAAACGTTATTACCTCCCCAGGGTCTGCGATGGGGATATTCTCAATCGTACCGTTTATATTGCCGTGTCCGCCTATCATTGCCCCAACCTCACCCTGAACCCACACGTCTTTACCGTGGGCTAGCGCCACCACTTGCTTGGTAACACTAATATTCTCATCCAGGGGCAAATGCGAAGCATCAATGTGAACCGAGGAAAAACCCTGCTTAATACATTCAAATAAATTAGTCAAGTCCTTGCCATGGTCAAGATGAAGCGCGATCGGCACATTAGTCGCAATATTTTTTGCCACCGTGGATACAATATGGGTAATCGGCTTCAGGCCCATATATTTTATCGCTCCTTCCGAAACCTGAATAATTGCCGCCGACTTGGCTTTCATCGCGGCATTAGCTACTCCCAAAACTGACTCTAAATTATGGATATTAAAAGCCCCTACCGCGTAATTGTTGGCTTGTGCATGTTTTACTATTTCTTTTATGTGTACTAACATATAGTTGCTTCTGTCATTCTGAATCCCGATTCATCGGGATGAAGAATCTCGTGAATACAGCCACGGGATCCTTCGCTACGCTCAGGATGACACAAAAAGTTTTAAAATTATATAAGCGTGGCCTTAGCAACTTTATAAAATTCTTCCGGGTCCAAGCTGGCTCCGCCAACCAGCAGTCCGCCCAAATCTTCAAGGCCGGTAAAACTTTTAACGTTTTTGGAATTAATACTGCCGCCATAAATTATTTTAAAATTTTCATTCACTACCTTCATCCCAAACATGTCATTTAATGTCAAACGAACAATTTTGTGGGCATATTCAGCCTCAGAAGGCTCAATCGCCGTGCCAGAACCAATTGCCCAGATCGGCTCATAGGCGACAACGATCTCCTGATTAGCGGCAATATCAATACCGGAAAGAGCCTGCTGGATCTGATCATAAAGAACAAAATCACGACGGTCGGTTTTTCTCTCATCCCAATTCTCGCCAATACAAACAATCGGTGTTAAACCTTCAACCGCCATTATTGCCTTGATCTTCCGATGGATCATTTCATAATTCTCCATCATAAATTTACGCCTCTCCGAGTGACCCAATATTACATATTCACAACCGGCCTCCACCAAGGTCAAAGGCGAAATTTCACCGGTGTATGAACCGCGCGTTTCCCAGAACACATTCTGGGCACCAACCATGATATTAGAATCCTTTAAAATCTTTTTTACTTCCAAAAGAGGCACAAAATTAGGGCAAACAACTATTTTTCCATTATCAAAATCTTTAAATTTTTCTTTTATCCCTTTAGCCAAATCAAACGTCTCCTTTAAGCCTAATTTCATCTTCCAATTGGCAAAAATTATTTTCTTTGATTTTTTCATATTTCTATAGTTAATATTTTAATAAATATTATATAATTTACGTACTTGCTGTCATTGCGAGGCCGAAGGCCGTGGCAATCTCGTGAAAGAAGCTTTTATCACGGGATTGCCACGAAGCTTCGCTTCTCGCAATGACAGGATAATTAGGGATTTTTCAGCAAACGCGTAAATCCTATATTTATTCAAATTATATCATCTCCACTCGTAATTCTCAAGCGTCCAGTCAAGCATATTGTTGATTATGGCAAAACGCCTAGGCGAGCTGCCCTCACCCAGAACCACGGAAATTATTTCATTCTCATGTTCGTCTTTAAATTTAGTGGCCAAACAATAACCGGCTAACTCGGTGTGTCCGGTTTTACCGCCAATCAAAATGGCCTCTTCTTTGGGATATTCTTTTAATATCTTATTCGTACTGTGTGCTGTGCGCACCTTACCATTCGCAGTTGTTAATACATAATTTGCACGGCTAAGCGTGTCGGCAATATGTTTGCTCGCCAAGGCCGTATTTAATAACTCAGCAACGGAGCGGGCAGTAGAAACGTTCCCGGCGCCGATTCCGATTGGGTCAACAAAGCTGGTATTTTCGAGTCCCATATCACGGGCTTTAGTGTTCATCAGCACTACAAACTCGTCCAGTTCCAACCCGGTTGACCTAACCAAAGCACGCGTGGCCGCGTTATCCGAAGCAACTAAACTTAGATTAAAAAGATCACCCGCAGTAACTCTGTCACCGCTGAATACATAAACTCGACCGCCATTTATTTGGTCACTCGCCAGGACACGGTATTCCCTATCCCAGCCTGGATTATTATCCAAAAACACCAGAGCAGTCATCAGTTTGGTGATACTGGCAATCGGCACTTGCTTATCTGCCTGCTCATTATAAAGCTCAACTCCATTTTTAGGATCAATCACGAATGCGACCACGTTTTCGCATTCAAAGGACGACATTTCGGACCGCGGATACGGAATCGGATCATGAGTGTCTGTCATCTGCGGTAATCTAAAATTCTCTTTAAACAAATCCGCAAACTGCCGCTGAGGCGCGATATCTTCAACGCCCAGCACCTGGCCGGCAGGAAAATCAGTATCCAGGCGAGAATTATCTTGAAGCATCTGCGGCGTGCCGATAAAAAGAGTGCACATTGCCAGAGACGCGAAAAAAATTACAGTAACGTAAGGCATGGGGATTTTTCAATTTTTAATTTATAATTTTTAATTTATAATTAAACACTAATCCAACTTAATAACAATATAGCTAAATGTTTACAAATTACAAATTATTCCTCTCTTGATTTTTCTTCAATTTTACTGCTTTCATCAGCTTGACCGTCATCATCTGAGAGAACACGGTCTATCGTGTCATCTTTGTGCAGCCGTTCGTAATCAGCCAACTCCTTGACGTCATTGATACCAAGAAAACGGATAAAGTCAAAAGTGACCGTGTAATATATTTCCTTTTTTACCTTATCGGTTTTCGCCTCGACAAGCCCGCGCAGCAACAGGTTTCTAATGATCAAAGCGCAATTAACACCCCGTATCCGATCCAGATCGATCTTTGATATCGGCCCGCGGTAAGCAATAATAGTCAAGGCCTCCAGACTCGGCCGCGAGAGCTCGCCGGTAGTTTCGTCTTTAATAAACTCCTGCACTACGCGCGCATTTTCCGAAGAACTTACCATTTGGAATTTATTCCCGTTCTTGATTATCTGCACTCCGCGCTTAGTTTCCTTATACTCAAGAACCAATTCATCGCCTGCTTTTTTTATCTCTTCTTTTTTGGTCTTAAGCAAATCCGCCAACTGACTCATCGCCATCGGCTTAGCCGAAATAAACAAAAGAGATTCTATTTTTGATTTTAGCATATTATTTACCTCTCTCCCTCTCCTTGCGCCTGCCCTGAGTTAAACCGAAGGGAAGGAGAGGGTTGGGGTGAGGTATTAACTTTTACTAATAAGTATATCACCGAACATTTCCTCCTGCTCCAATATTATTTCTTGCTGACGCATCATTTCCAGCATCGCCAAAAAACTGACGATTACCTCGGTCTTATTGCTGGCCTGCCGGAGTACCTCATTAAAACTGGTCTTAATTCTATTTAAAAGCATTTTTTGAATATGTAATATTTTCTCCTCTATTGATATTTTATGGTCAATCGTTTTTTCTTCCAACACTTCCGGAGGCTGAATCCTTCTTAAAAGCTCGGTGAATACTGTTTTTACTTCGTCTTTTTTAAGCCCCTTGGGCGGGGCGAATAAATTTACATTATTTAGAAGCGCCCGGCGGTTAAATTCCCGGGCAAACATAAATATTTTCTTCCCTAATCTTTTCTGAATGCCTTTGCTGGCCTCAATAAATTCCCTATACATCTTAAGCTGCTGTTCCAACTCCTCTATTTCTTCTTCTTCCTCCGGATATAGATACGGTAAAAGAGCCTTGGATTTTATCAATAGCAACCTGGCGGCAACCACCAAAAAATCCGCCATGTCTTCCGGGTCTATATTGCCATTAGACCGAATGTATCCAACATATTGGTCGGCCACTTTACTCATGCTCACCTGAGTAATATCCATCTCTTGGTGCTCAATAAGCTTCAGAAGCAAGCTTAAAGGCCCTTCAAATTTTTCCAATTTAAATTTGATCATATCTGTTTTCTTTTATTTTTTCTTCTTCGTTGTCTTTTTTTTAGATAATCTCTTCGACTTCGTCACCTTCTGCTTTTTCACCACCTTCTTCTTCCCAAAGCTTCCAACTATTGCTTTTTCCAGCTTAATAAAATCTTTCACTGCCATTTCTACCGAGTGGTTAAATGAACCGGAACCAAAAGCCGCTTTTTTCACCTTAATCAAACCTTTGTCCACTGCTACCGGTAATTTATGCATATTCCCAAAGGCGCTAACCGCTCCTTTCTTGATCTTTAGGGCATTAAGCATTATCTTCTCGCCCGGAATCTTGATTACTTTGTACGGTTTTTCACTGCTAGCTGACAAACACTTGGCTAGTTTAGGAAAATCCAAATTCTGATCAGCCGGCAAAACAACCACATAATAATCCTTATCCGCCTTCACATAAAGCGCCTTAGCAATCTCATTCATTTTCTTTTTCATGGTCGCGGCCGCGTCCAAGGCTGTATAAACAGTCCGGTGCTCCAACACCTCATGGTCAATCCCAGCTTCTTCCAAATATTTCACCAATTTAGCCGGCAGCTTGGTAGTAACTTTTTTTGATTTTTTCTTAATTGTCTTTTTTACAGGCATATGTTAATTGTTAAAAGTTAATTGTTAACTGTTGATAGTTAATATTATACCATATTTAAGCTTAAAAACAAAAAAGCCGGATATTACCTAATCCGGCTCTAAGTAAACAGCTTCTTTGAGTGTGCTGCTGATTATTTTACTTTAATTTTTAATTTTCCCTTCCCTCCCATTCATTCGGTTAATGACAATGTACTTTCGGCATATGTGATAAATATCTTCGAAAATTTTCCTGATTTTATGGCCATAATCCAATAATTCCAGGGCTGTAAAATTGCTCAAGAATTTTGCTCCTTGATCTTCAATTATTTTCCGACCGCCCTGTCCACGGTTGACCAGGACCGCGAAATTAGTTACCTTAACTCTTTTCCGTTGCAAAGCATCGATAGCTTCAGCCCCAGAGTTACCGCCGGTGCAAACATCATCCACTAGCAGAACCCTGTGCGTAGATTTATATTCGAAGTTATTGTCAGCCACTATTCGCCGACGCCCATTTCTGGTCTCTTTGCCCAGCTTAAGCACTTCAAACCCTTTTGGTTCAGGCAACATCTCGACCAAAGCCTTAACTATTTTTTCTCCCCCATAAGGGACCCCGGCAATGGCATTAAAATTAAATGCTTTCTTTAAAATCATTTCCCACATACATTGAGCTATTAACTCAAAGTCTTGGGGTTCTAAATTACCTGGTTTGCTTGCGTCTTTCCCACGCAGATTTATTAAATAAGGCGACAAAGGCATATTTTTCTTTTTTTCATGCCCTCTAAATTCTATGGCGCCAAACAAAATTGCCTGCCGAATAAAAATCATATCCATACATTGAGTGATACTATTCATATTTCCTCCCTTTCATCAATCGGTAAAGGTTTGCCATAGGTTTTTTCAACATGTTCCTTTAGCCACCGCGAAACTTCAAACAGCCTTTTTCCATTTCGCATCCTCCTTTTTTCTGCAATTAATTTTGTTTTTTTAGATGGCCCAAAACTCGTAAACCAAAATATTATCAGCTAAAAAAGAAAAGTAGTCAGTGCTAAACCATTCATGCCCACAATGATTACAAGGGTGCAATCTGTTTTGACAAGGTATCACAAAATATTCAGAAACTTCCGGGTATCTCAAGTCTGCCGACATCCACATATCAATATCCATTACCCGGCCACATTTTGAGCAAATAACTATCGGCGGGACAATTATTGGTATCATGGGATAATTTTCTTTATTCACGGTTTGCCTCCTTTTGGACAATAAATTATTTTCAAAGGTCGTTACCAGAAAAATATAAATTTTCCTCCTCGGATTTTTAGCTATTTAATATATCCCCTCCTGCGCTCGCCTACTCGGCGAGCTTCGGGCGGGCAAGAATCTTAATCAACTAACACAGGACGCGCCTCTATCGGAAAATCTTTTCCTTCTACATGTACTGTTTGTTTAAGGCATTGCTCACCAGCCTCATACTGCCAGCGATCGTCAAAATAATATTCCCGGCTCTTTTCGTCTGCTGAGACTGTCCGGAAAGTAGCACACAACTCATAGCTCTTATCTCCGCTAACTTTGTATTCATAGGCCTTATTTGTGGCCGGGTCACGCAAATCGTCGTCGCGCAAAAAACTAATTGTCTCCTGAAGTGTGCTTAAATTCTCTGGCAATTTTTTATTTTCCGCGTAATAAATATTAATTGCCTGGTCAATCTCATTAAAATCAATAAT
>JAGLNE010000039.1 GCA_023139655.1 Candidatus Parcubacteria bacterium | reverse complement strand
TAGCGGGGTCTCGGAGTTGCGCTTAGAAAGCGCGAACCATTTGTACTTACAGTATAGCATGCTGGCTTTGTTTGTCAATGTGAATACGTAAGTAGTGAGCGAGTTATTGGTGTTGCGGATTATTATACATAATTAAAAATTAATAGTTTGTTTTTTGTTAAGAGATTTTACCTGCCCGCCTCGATATGAAATTTCAGGCGGGTAAAATTTACAAAAAAATAATGGGCAGCCGGATTTTTTTGGCTGCCCATTTATTCGTGGCACGAACTTTTTTGTTAAAAAGGCCGGAGGGCAATCGTAATTACGTTTAATGGCGTCTTTGATTCAAATGCACCGGCTCTGACTTCATTACATGTTATCGTATTGCGCCTTGCGCTATCCATCGCCTGTCGTAGAACTTTTTTTCTTTCTTCCGGAGTATTTTCATCATTATACTCGTCTCGGTATTTTGGTAATTTTTCCGCTGAGAAATTAGAAACAATTCTGTTTTCAAAAAAGGCTTCGAATGCACCAATTTTGTTTTCAGCACAAAATGTCGCTAAACTATGTGCAGTTCTCAGGATCGCCAGTAAAGTAATCTTCCTTTTATCAGTTATTTGACTATTTTCTAATTCTTCCTGAATCCTTGGAATATGTTCCATTTTTTCCTCCTTTCGCAATGTATATTTTTATTTTGTTTATTTGATTTGTTACTTTAATATAAAAAGCCAATACTGTCATAACGCGCTAACTCGTGTTTTTATGATAAATTTAAACATAATTTTTTATTTAGGATAACGTTACCCTAACGTTACCTTTTATAAATATTTTACTTGCCCGCCTTGATATGAAATTTCGGGCGGGCCTGCCCGACCGCTGCTATAGCAGCCGGGCGGGTACTTTCTTTAGAATTTTTTGGGTTTTGCTTATAGAGCCTTTTGCGGTTGACAATTGATTAATTTTGGTGTAGTATATAAGCAATAACATTATGAAACATTTAAGCAATCCAATTCAACCTTGGCAAAACAACACCGTCTAAACGAGCGGGTTGTTTAAATGTGATATCTTATACCCGCTCAAAGGCGGGTTTTTTGTATGAATAAATTAATTTTTTTAAAATTATTATGGTGGACTGTTCTCCTTCCGCGGGTGGGTTGGCGTTGATTTACTTTAATTCATTAACTACTACGCCACCTGCTAAGGGTGGTTTTATTATTAAACAATTACTATGAAATTAACTAAAATATTACTTAGCGAAAAAGAAATACCAACTCATTTCTTAAATATAAACTATTACTTAAATAAATACCTGGGTGAATTGCCCAAGCCACCACTCCATCCAGTAACCAGAAAACCGATTGGCCAGGAAGATCTCTCGGCCTTATTTCCTGATGAGTTGATTAAACAGGAAAACAGTCTGGAAAAGAAAATAAAAATTCCAGAGGAAATCAGGGAATTGTATAAATTGTATCGCCCCTCTCCTTTGATCAGAGCCCGGCGTTTGGAAAAACACTTGAAAACACCGGCCAGGATCTACTATAAGTACGAGGGAGTAAGTCCCGCTGGCAGTCATAAGATGAATACTGCTTTGGTTCAGGCCTACTATAATAAAAAGGCGGGAGTCAAGCTCTTGACAACCGAAACCGGCGCCGGCCAATGGGGCACGGCCTTGTCTATGGCCTGTAAATTTTTTGGACTGGATTGCCTGGTCTATATGGTGCGTATATCGTTTGAGCAAAAACCTTACCGCAAAACCATTATGCGCCTGTTTAACGGTAAGGTGATTTCTAGCCCGTCCAATACGACTGAGATCGGCAAGAAGTTTATTAAAGAAGATCCAAATACAAGCGGCAGTCTGGGAATGGCTATTACCGAAGCGATCGAAGTGGCTGTGCGGGATGAAAAATCTAAATACGCGCTTGGCAGTGTTTTGAATCATGTTCTTTTACATCAGACAGTTATTGGCCAGGAGGTGCAAAAACAAATTGCCAAAGTTAATGATTACCCGGATATAATTATCGGCTGTTGCGGCGGGGGCAGTAATTTTTCTGGAATTGCTTTTCCATTTTTGATTGATAAGATCAAAAATAAGCAAAAGGGCCCGCGTTTTATCGGCGTAGAACCGGTTAGTTGCGCGACTATGTGCAAAGGGGAGTATAGATATGATTTCGGCGATACCGGAAAAATGACGCCGCTGCTTAAAATGGAAACGCTGGGACATGATTTTGTTCCTCCGGCTGATCATTCCGGCGGGCTTCGCTATCATGGTATTGCCCCTCAATTGGCTTTTTTGCACCAGAAGAAAATGATAGAGGCGCGCTGTTACTCGCAGTTGGAGATTTTTGAGGCGGCTAGAATTTTTGCCCATACCGAAGGATTGGTTATTGCCCCGGAGAGCGCTCATGCGGTTAAGGCCGTGATAGATGAGGGTGTTAAATGCAAAAAGCAAAACAAAAAAAAGACTATTGTCTTTAATCTTTCCGGCCATGGCCATCTTGATCTTAAGGGCTATGAGGATTTTTTGGATGGAAAGTTGAAATAGGAAAATGATTGAATAGAATAAAAACACCTTGTCAGTTGATGGCGGGGTGTTTTTTTATGATAAATTTAAACATAATTTTTTATTTAGGATAACGTTACCCTAACGTTACCTTTTATAAATATTTTAGAATTTCTTTATGAAAATTTTAGAATTTCTTTATACTTTCTTTATCTTTTCTTTATAATTTCATAATGTAGTCTATGTTAAGCTTGAATAAATAGTATATAAATTTTTTAAATTTAATAATAATGTTTAAACCAAAAACAAGGAGAATAGAGTTAATTACCAAGCTCAAAAAAGAAAAGAAAGCCATCATCCAACTTGAAGGTTTACTCCAGGGCGATGTTAATATGTATGTTGATTACGCAAATGTACGACCTTGGGCAAATAAGTTGGATTGGAATATTGAGCCAAAACGTTTGTGGCAGTTTTTACGCTCCTTTGATAATGTTGGATCTATAAAATTATATGATGGCACGCTTGTGGGCGATGGTAAATCAGAGGAAAAGAGCGGAAAAATGAAAAATGTATTTAAGAATGGCTTTATAACAAAACCGGTAAAGATATTAAAACATTCAATTAATTATACCAGCATAAAACCAAGTTCAACTGATTTGCTCGAACAATTTATAAGGCGTTGTTTAATCCGAAAGTATGAAGTTGATACTATAGAGAAATTAAATTCGAAATTTAAGGAAATGAATCAGAAAGGAGAGTATTATATAGAAGATAGGAAATGTAATTTTGACGTTGAGATAGGACGGGACATGTTATTAGATTTTGAACGGAATAATATTGATACTTTTGTTTTGTGGAGCGGCGATAGTGATTTTTATGATCCTGTTAAGCAGCTATTGGGTGATGGAAAGAATGTTATTTTATTTGCTACTGCAAGAAAAATTGCTAAAGAATTAAATGAGCTAATTCCAGAAGGTTTGTTTGTGTTTGATTTACAAAAAATTAGGAATTTTATTTGTTGGAAAAAACAAATTCAGGATAAGGTAACGACTTTTTTAAATGCAAAAGAGACCCCGCAAAGGGCCTCTAAGCTCTAAAATTCTTGCAGTATATTGCTATACTGCTAATTACATATTAGCAAATGTTAACAAATGAGTCAACAGAAAACGTCAGAAATGACGGTTTTTTTATGATTTTTTTATAATTACTTTATGAAAATTTTAGAATTTCTTTATCTTTTTTTTATGAAAATTTTATACTTTCCTTATCATTTCTTTATCATTTCTTTATGAAAATTTTATAAATGTTCCCTGGTATATTTTTGTGTTTGACCAAAGTCTTAAAAAATGATTTTTTTAAGCTAAGGTTAGCCTTGCGTTGTTAGGTAGAATATGCTACGCTGGGAATATGGCTAATATTAACTTAAATTATATGAAAAATAAATGGATAATTTTAGGAGTTATCGGGATTATTCTTCTTGCTCTGGCTTTAATATTATACCTTTTACCCTGCGATACCTGCATTGAGATAGACGCTAGTGTACACCTGGTTTACTCACCAGACAACGAGCTGGCGCTTAGCATACCCTTGAGTGCCTTACCGCCTGGTTTAAACGTAGCTGATATAAGCATTAAGGACATTAGTGATGAGGTAAGTGAGGAAACAGATGGTTTGGTTACTAAGGTTTACAGCCTTGAGCCAAGCGGCACTAAGTTTAGTAAGCCAGTTGACTTAAGTCTTAATTTTAATAAAGAGGAAGGGCAAGCCTTACCACTGGTAATGCACATAGGCGAAAATTCTCTGGATGTTTTAAGTGATGCCGGCTACAGCATAGAGGATAATCAAGTAACACTGAATGCTGAGATTGATCATTTTTCTGTAGTTACCCGGATGAAGCCGCCTTTTGAATTTAATTTTTATGGCGCTGGCAAGTACGGACTGGGGGCAAGCTTTATGTATGATGTAAAAGTTAAACCAATAGTTGGTGATATAACAGCCGATTTGGCAATATATTACGCGGAAGAAGATAAGGGGTATATGGCCTTAGCCAAATTGGATCGCTACGCCGGTTGGGAAGTTATGCCTTTTCCTATTACCGCGACCGATGGCCTTACACCGACAGAAGCCACACTCCCGGGTAGCAAAGGAGAGGGTTATGATGCAGTAACCTTTACTCAAAACTACACTTGCAGTAAAGAGGGGGAGCACTATATAGATATGCCCAAAGGTATTCCCATAAAATTTGTAGTTAGCTGGGCCAAGGAACTTGAGTTCCTCAAAGACAAGCAGGTCCAAGAGGGCAAGAATGATTATAGGACATATTGGAAATACGCAGTTGAGGCGATTCACTTTGTTGATCACCATTATCACTGGAAAAGGCTGAATGTCAAATGTTGGGAGCAGGAAATGATCCGGATCGGCCCGCCCTACTTAATTGACTGCGGCGATGGTCAGCCACTCACCGGTATATCCCAGGCCGATGCCAACACCGGGGAACAGCTCACCGACGCTGACGGCAACCCGATAGATTTCACGACTGGCAAGGCAGTGAAGTGCCCAGCGCAGAATTAGTTTAATAAATATTTATTTAATATAATATATTTCGTTCATTTTGGTAACAAAAATTTAGGAGGTGCAAAGTGGAAATATTACAGTTAGAGTATTTCGGCGTAGTTCTTTACAAATGGTTGTTTTCTTTTGGGATATTTTGGGCGCTATTAAGGGTCTTTAACATCGGGTTAATACAATTTATTGACAACAAGTTTGATAATTACCGGGCGTCAATATATATTAACCCGGTTGATTGCCTATTTAGTAAGGAAATATCAATCTTACTTAATTTTCTTTTTGGTTTGCCTAAAACCATCATACTACTTGCTTATGGTCTGGTAATAGCTATTATATTGGCCTGGTTACTGTTTTTTGCAGTTGTTACAGTGTTTATACCCTGGGCAATAAGAAGTGCTTTTTTATGAATACGGCTGACCAATAAGTTGAATAGCAGTTTAAGAAATTTCCAGAGAGTTTACCTCTCAAAGTTAAACTGGGTGCGCGCACAAGTGGCAAACCCAGTTTTTATTTAGGGTAACGTTACCCTAACGTTACCTTTTATAAATATTTTAGAATTTCTTTATCTTTTCTTTATACTTTCTTTATGAAAATTTTATACTTTCTTTATCATTTCTTTATACTTTCTTTATGAAAATTTTATAAATATTCCCTGGCATATTTTTGTGTTTGACCAATGTCTTAAAAAATGGTCTTTTTAAGCTAAAATTAGCCTTGCCGTTACATTTAAAATATGTTATGGTGGGAAATAAGACTAACTCTTCATAAAAAATGTATGCAAAGTATTTTAGAACAGTATTTAATTACATTTGGTTGGGCTTTGACTGGTGCTATATCTGTAGCCCTATCACTCGGCATTGCTCTTAAGGTTTTTGATTGGCTGACGCCGATTAATGAGTGGGAAGAAATTAAAAAAGGCAATATGGGCGTGGCCATGATTCTATCCGCTTTGATTCTTGGTACGGCGCTAGTGATTGGCCTGACTATTATGCCAAGCTAATATGAAACACTTAATTATAAAATCAAGTTTAATTTTGGTAGTACTTTTGTTGCTGCCATTTTTTGTTTTCGCCCACCCCGGCCGTACCGATTCTAAGGGTTGCCACACTTGCCGGACTAATTGCACGGAGAAGTGGGGACTGGAATACAATGAGTATCATTGTCATGCTAAAAAGATAAAGAAGGCCAGGGTGAGCGCGAGGATGATGGCGAGGAGTAAATAATAATTTTAAAATATGGCAAAAAAACTATCTACAATCATACTAAATCAACACAAAAATAATTTGCAGCCTGGAGACAAAAAAATTGCAAGGACTATAATCAATGAGCTTGATAGGGCGCACAACACATTCCATGATAAGTTTATCGCAAACATAAAAACTGAAACTCTTTCATATATTCTAATTTTGAATAGCTATAAAAGTATAGAAAATTCTCAAATGTCAAAAGCTGATTTGGATGAATTCAAGGAATGCATGAATAACCTTAAGAATGTAGACAGAGAATATAATGACGTAGTAGCTGAAAATATTTATATTCTAAACTATCAATTATTTGAAGAATATATTAAAAACATTTTTACTACGTTGTTTACTCACTTACCAGAGTTTTTGCCAAGTGGTAGTGAAAAAGAAAAGAATTATTTTAATAAAAAGTTTAATGTTTATTTTAATGAAATATTTTACAACTTAGATATTTCACTGTGCAAGAAGAATATTATAGAAAGACGTGTAAAAAAAATTATTCAATCTAATGACATGATAGATGTTTTAGAAAAAATTAACACATTATTTAAAATAAACATAAACAAAGCACTACAAAACAAATCGAAAGGCGCAAAAAAAAGTTTATTTGAGTTAATGTTTGTTTATGGGCAAAATAGAAATATTTTAGTTCATAATAATGGTGAAATTAATAGTATCTATATTCAAAATTTTAAAAAAAGGGGGTTTAGGCCAGAATATCGGGAAAAAACAAAGATAACAAAAAAAATTAACAAATTAGATGATCACGGATATGCATTATCAGATATTGCATTAAAAATACTTCATATTACTTGTATCCAAATACCAAGAATTATAAACAACCGAAAAGCGATTAAACAAAAATTAGCATAAATAAATTAAATATAAAAAAATGAATAATCCAAGAACATTTGTTAGTTTTGATTATGATCACAATGACCAATCAAAAATTAGATTTGTGGGTCAAAGTAAAAATTCAAAAACTCCATTTTTTATTAAAGATTGGTCTTCGAAATCTTCATTGCCACAAAGTCAATGGGAAAAAATAGTAAAAGAAAAAATTAACAAATGTAATATAGTAATTGTGCTAGCGGGAAAATTTATGGCTTCAGCATCTGGAGTTGCAAAAGAAATAGCAATGGCTAAAGAGCAAAATGTACCATTTTTTGGTGTTTATGTTGGTGGTGCTAATGAAAAAAGCAGATTACCTATTGGCTTGAATAGAAATAGAACTATAAAATGGACTTGGAATGGAATTGCTAGTGCAATTGATCAGTTAATGGGCGAGGGTAAAAATAAGTAAAATAAATATGAGCGATGAAAAAAATAAAAAAACTATTTTTAACTTTGAAGAAAATGATTATGGCAGTGAATATAAAAATCATTTAATGGAGCAATATAGAATTTATATAGACTCAGCTGAAAGAATTAGCGATAGAAGACAAAAAAATAATGATTTTTTTCTTACTGTCAATACTGCGTTGCTTGCTTTACTCGGAATATCGAGTAAAGCAAATAATATTTCTATACCAATGATAATTATAGTTTCATTTGCTGGTATCATTATATGTTATTCTTGGTATCGTTTAGTAATGTCTTATAAAAATATAAATACAGGCAAATTTAAAGTAGTTCATAAAATTGAGAAGCAATTGCCAGTTTCATTATATGATGTAGAATGGAAAGAGTTAGGTGAAGGTAAAAATAAAAAATTATACTTACCTTTTACACATGTTGAGCTTAAAATACCATGGATATTTGTAGTTTTATATTTGATAGTTATTTTAATTAGTATTCAATGGATTAGCTTGTTAAAAGCCGTGTGTAGTTTTGTTAGTAATTGTTAGTCTAGAAAATAAATATACGAGGCTGGTATTATTGTGATAATTTTAAAAGCTATGGGATATCAAGGTGTTGAAAAATTAAGTTTTACTAATAAACCAAAGTGCATTTCAAACGATGTGCTAGAATTTTGCAAACAGATTAACTCTGATTCAAATCCTCGATTTATTGATGTTAGAAATGAAGAATTTGGTAAAGAAGGGGAGTGTTTTGAGAATGTAAAGAATTTTATTAAAAAATATGGTGGGAAAGAACTAATCGGTTGGGCAATTTGGGAAATACCCCAGGTAATGTTAGAAGCTGAATTTCATTGTGCCGTAAAAATGAAAGATAAAATTATCGATGTTACACCTAGAATAAACAATGAAAAACAAATTGTTTTTATACCAGATCCACAAAAAAAATATACCGGTCAATCAATAGATAATTTAAGATACCCAATTATTAATAGTAAAGTTGTAAAAGATTTTATCAAAATTTCTGAGGAAAACGCTTTATTGCAGAATAAATATTGCAAACCAGGTGATCCGTTGAATAATATTGGTAAAAATGAGTTGATACCCATGCAGGAGAAAATACTTGAAATATATACACCCTTTCAATTATTGTGTATTAAGAAAAGGAAAAATAACGATTATTGCATATGTGGTAGTTATGAAAAATATAGAAAATGTTGCATGGATAAAAAAATTTGTATAATAAATGATATTTTAGAAATGAAAAGACAAATACAGCCTAGAATGAAATAATCAAATATATAAGGTTAGAAAATTAATAAGCTATAATTATTAGTGAATTACGTTGCAAAACCGCCCTCGATAAGTAAAAGGGGCGGTTTTTTATTATTTAGGGTAACGTTACCCTAACGTTACCCCTTGTAAAAAATAGAAAATAAAACAACCACCTCTTTTGAGATGGCTATTTTTATTTTTAATAAATGTAAATTAAAATTCCAGTAAAGACGGGTTCATCTTTTCCTGCCCGCAATCATCACAGCGGATAAACTCGCGGCCATTCACCCAGACTTTCATATTGGTCTTTACATGTATATTTTCATTGTCAATTTCCACAACATCGTACCAGCCGGCTACAGTGGCGGTCATTTTTACTTGGGCCGACTCGGCGTGCCCCCTGACTGCACTAGCGGGCTGCTCCGTAATTTTTACTACTGGCACTTTAGCCGTCTCACTTCGTGTTTGTGTTGCCTCTACGTATGTTAAGGTGCTTATGGTGATTGAATAGATTATTAGCAAAACAAAAATTGCCTTCCATTTGAGAGGTAATTTGTGTTTCTCTGGAATTTCTATCCGGTGTACTTGATTGTACACTAATGGTAGTTCAGCTTGGACCATGCGTCTCAAAAAATATGAATTAAAGGCAGCAGGGGGATATGTTTTGCTGTTTATTTTGTTTTTATCAAAGAGCCCTTCTTAATTGCAATTTAATGATAGTAAGAACAAAGAATTTAGTCAAGTACTAAATCACCCTATCCAAATATTGGCAAGGGCGGTTTTTTTATTTTTAAAAATATTGACTTTCGTTTTTTGTTCGTGTATAATATAATATAGTTATCCACGAACATTTTTTTGTTTATTGTAAAGGAAATAGCTGGATATTTTAAAAAATTTAATATTATGGCAAACCAAAAAATTATTATTAAAAACACTGAAATTATTTTGTTCTCCCGTGGAGAAGATGATTTTATTTCGCTTACCGATATTGCAAAGTT